>JAYUUU010000023.1:0-9149 GCA_043754395.1 Vicinamibacteria bacterium | reverse complement strand
CTCCTTCGGTTACCATGTCCTTCGGCTGGAGGCGAAGACAAGCCCCACCACCCGCTCCTTCGAGGATTCGCGCGCCGATATCGAGTCCAGGGTTGTTGAAGCGAAGGCGCGTCTCCGGATGAAGCAACTGATCGATGCCCTGGTCTTCCAGGCACAGGTGAATTATGAAGCGGTTACGTCTCGTTAGCATTTTTTTGATGGCAGCCATGGGGGCGAGCGTCGCGGTATTCGGCGATGTGATCGAGCGCGTGATCGCGAGGGTCAATGCTCAGATCGTGACCCTGTCGGAGTTCGAGGCCCGTCAGATGGCGGCGGTCCAGGGGGCGCGTGTGCCCGAAGCAGAGGTCGAGGCGTTCCTCCGCCAGAACAACGCGCGACTTCTCGAAGAAGCCATGGAAGAGTTGCTCCTCGTGGACCGAGCTGCCGCACTTGGGATGAAGCTGCGACCCGAGTATCTCGATCAGGTCATCGACGACATCAAGAAGGAGCAGAACATCACGAACGAGGCGGAGTTCATGGCCCAGCTCAAGCGAGAAGGTCTGACCTTGGACGCCCTCCGCCGGAACATCGAACGCTCCGTCGTGGTGAGGCAGGTGCGCTCGCGCGAGATCGACCCCAAAGCCCAGGTGAGCGAAGCCGATGTACGGGCGGAGTACGAACGTCGCAAAGGCGCCGACTACACGCGCAAGGCGACCGTCCACCTCATGGAGATCGTGGTCAAGGGCGAGGGAGCCGCGGCGGCGGCCGAGACACTCGTCGCGCGGCTCAAGAAAGGCGAAGATTTCGAGACGCTCGCGCGGGAAAACTCGGCGAGCGCCAGCCGCGCCGCCGGCGGGGACCTCGGCCGGGTCGAGCCGGATGACTTGAACCCCGCACTCTCCACGGCGATCGCCGCTCTGAGGCCGGGCGAGGTCTCGAGCCCGGTCGCGGTCGACGGCACGTATTGGATCCTCAAGGTTCGGGAACGTCTCGCCGACGAGGTGACCGCGTTCGACCAGGTGAAAGAGCGCCTTCAGGAGGAGCTCTCGCGAACCCGCTTCGAGAAGGTCTACGGCGACTACATCGCGGATCTCAAGAAGAACGCGGTCTACACCGTCTACGTGCGCGAAGCTCCGACGACGATCGGCCGAAAGGCCCGGCCCGCGCCCAAGCCGGTGGTCACCGACGATGAGTTCACCACCTCAGGCTCGGCGGCACCCGAAAGGATCGCCGCCCCCACGGCGCCTCGCCCGACACCGACTCCGGAACTTCGCTAGACCAGGGCGGCTCTTCCCATGGTCGAGCACGACCTAAGCGTCGGCGCCTTCGTTCGGAATCTGGTTCGAAGAATTCCCAAGGGACGCGCCGCGACCTATGGCACCGTCGCTCGCGCGGCAGAGGCGCTTGGTCGGCCGATCGGCGGAGCTAGAACCGTGTCGTGGATCCTCGCGTCTCTCAAGGCCGGCGATGACACACCCTGGCACCGCGTCGTCGGTGCCTCTGGCCTGATCCTCCTCCCCGATCGTCGAGGCGCGCTACAAACGAGCCGCCTGAAACGCGAAGGTGTTCGCTTCGCGAAGGGCGTGATCGAGCCACGACACCTCGCCGACGAAGCCGTACTCCTGACCCGCCGCCGCAGGACATGAACCAGGAGGGGGCCGAAGCACGGCGACACCTTCACGAGATCGCGCGATTCACTCGCGCGATCGAGCCTAGACGAAGCCTCGGCGTGCGAAGGCCCGGGGGTTCTCAAGGGGGGCCGGGTCCGTGTCTGGCCCCCCTTGACTTAACTAGACCGTAGGAGGACCAGTAAGTATGTCGAACTGCTCCTGGCTGAGGAGAGGGTCGGCCTCCACGCCGAGTGGCTCGGAGAGGAGGCTCGAAATGGCGGACAAGAAACCGCTGTCGCGCTCCTCGAGCAGGATGTCGGCAACCGCGGGAGCCGCTCGCAGCGTCAACTTCTGCGCCTTGAGTTCTGAAGGCAGCTTCCGGATCTCGTCATAGATCTCCGTGAGAATCGTCGGGACACTCTTCACTCGCCCCGCGCCGGCGCACTCCGGACACGCCTCGCAGAGCGTCTTGCTCAAGGATTCGCGCACGCGCTTACGGGTGAGAATCACCAGGCCGAATTCACTGACCGAGAGAACGCGGCTTGTGGCCCGGTCGCGGCGAAGCTCTCCGTCGAGCACGGCGAGAACCTTCTTCCGGTTCTTCCGGTCCTTCATGTCGATGAAGTCGAGGACGATGATGCCGCCCAGGTCGCGAAGGCGAAGTTGCCGGGCAATCTCCCGCGCCGCTTCGATGTTGTTCTTGACGATGGTCTCTTCGTGATCGCTCTTGCCCACGAACCTGCCGGTGTTCACGTCGACGGAAACCAGCGCTTCGGTTTCCTCGATGACGATGGACCCGCCGGATTCGAGGGGAACGCGGGCTTTGAGCGCGCGTTCGAGTTCGGCGTTGATGCCGAAGTCATCGAAGATGTGGCCGGGCCGATTGACGAGGCGCACTTTCGACAAGAGCTCCGGATCCACCCGGTCTAGGAAGTTGTAGACCTTCTTGTGAAGCTCCGGATCGTCCACATGGACGCCCGCCACATCCTTGCCAAGAAGATCGCGCAGCAGGCGCTCGACGAGCGATGGCTCTTTGTAAAGCAGCATCGGCGCCTTGCCTCTCGAGGCCACGCCGCGCACTTCGTCCCAGGTCCTGATGAGGTTCCGGGCGTCGCGTTCGAGATCGACAACCTCGCGGCCGAGTGCCGCGGTTCGGCCGATGAAGCCGCCCCCGCCGTTCTCTCGGCGGATTCCTTTGAGGAAACTCTTGAGCCGCTTGCGTTCCTCGTCGTCCTGAACCCGCCGGGACACGCCCACATGCTCGACGGTCGGGAGGAAGACCATGAACCGTCCCGGCAGGGAGATGTGCGCGGTGATGCGCGCTCCCTTGGTCCCGAGCGATTCCTTGACCACCTGAACCACGATGTCCTGTCCCGGGCTCACGAGGTCTTCGATGGGCGCCGCCTTGGCCCCGCGCTCTTCTTCCTCGAGGAGGTTTTCGGGCAGATCCTCGAAGACATCCTCGGCGTGCATGAAGGCGTCGCGTTCAAGACCGATGTCGACGAAAGCCGAGCCCATGCCGGGCAGCACTCGGCTCACCCGGCCCTTGTAGATGTTGCCCGCGGTGGAGGCGTGTTCCGATCGTTCGATGAAGAACTCCGCAACCTGGGAGTCTTCGAGGAGCGCTACGCGGGTTTCCTTGGGTGAAGAGGTGACGACAAGTTCGCGCCTCATGCGTGACGCACGGGCTTTGGGCTGTAGGAAGTCATTTGAAAAAGCTCTTTGGTTGGGCCCGTCAATTGGCGAATCGGCGCATCCTGACGCTGAGGATCAGGCCGATCGAAATAAATGTCGCGAGCACCGAAGAACGTCCGGCGCTCATCAGCGGCAGGGGCAGGCCCTTGACGGGGAGAAGACCCGCCACCATCCCGACATTGTAAACAACCTGGAAGGTGAGTGTGGCGGTGAGGCAGGCGACGAGAATGGCCCCGAGCCGGTCGCGGGCCAGACGAGCGATGTCGAGGCATCGCCAAAGCAGCGCGAGGTAGAGCCCAAGGGTCGCCACCACACCAACAAAACCGAACTCCTCGGCGAGAACCGAGAAGATGAAATCCGTCTGTCGCGCGGGCAGATATCCAAGCTGGGTCTGGGACCCGAGGCCGTAGCCCTTTCCGGCGAGCCCACCCGACCCCACCGCGATCTGGGACTGCTTCTTCTGGTAGCCGGATCCCCGCGGGTCGAGATCGGGATCCATGAACGAGTAGATGCGCGCCTTTTGGTAGTCGTGCAGCAGGAATTCCCACGACACCAGGCCGAAGATCAGCAGGAACCCGCTCAGTATGAGGATGGATTTGTAGCGAAGCCCGGCGAGGAAAGCGCCGATGAAGAACATGGGCAGAAGAGAAACCGCGGTCCCGAGATCGGGGGCTGCGGCGATCGTGAGAGCCAGAATCGCGGTCACGGAAGCCGGGGCCATGAGGTCCCCGAGGCCGAGCGAGTCCTTCTTCATCTCGGAGAAGAGCTTCGCGACGATGAGCGCGCCCACGATTTTCGCGAACTCTGATGGCTGGAACTGAACGGGCCCGACACTGAGCCACCGCTTCGTGCCCGCGATTCGCGGGGCGACCGCGAGAGTGGCGAGAAGAATGACGAGGGTGGCCCCGAGCAGCAGAGGAGCGCGATCAGCGAGACGGTGGTAGTCCATCGCCGCGACGATGAGAAGCAGAATCAGGCCAACTCCGATGGCGCCCAATTGCCCCATCCAAAGCCCCTCGAGCCGGGTCCCCCGGGTGGCGCTTGCGATCATCGCGACACCGAGACCGCTCACCAGCAGGGTGAGGCCGAGAAGCGCGTAGTCGAGGCCCTGGAAGAACCTGCGGAACATCAGGGGGTCACTCGCTTGAGCGGTGGCTCGACAACGCCCACGCCGAAGAACTTTTCGAAGATCACTCTCGCCACGGGTGCGGCCGCGCCGCCGCCGCTTCCTCCGTTGTCGACGAGAACCGCGATCACGATCCGAGGATTATCGAGAGGTGCAAAACCCGCGAACCAGGCGTGAGGCTGAATGGATTCGATTCCTTTCGTGAGTTTCGCCGATGAAACCACCTGTGCCGATCCGGTTTTGCCCCCAACGTCGAGGCCCACCACCCGCGCCTGTCCGGCGGACCCGCCCGAGTTCACGGCCATGTAGAGACCACGTTTGATCGCGGCGATGGTGGAAGGTTTGAAGCCGAGGGATTTTGGAGCCTGATAAGGAGCGGGCTTTCCGGCGATGAGACGGACGATGTGAGGCTGGACCAGCCGCCCGCCATTTGCAATCGCGGCCATCATTCTCGCCATCTGAATCGGCGTCGCGGTGACTTGTCCCTGGCCGATCGAAACCGAAATCGTTTCGCCCGGGTACCAGGGCGCCTTGTAGACCCGCTCTTTCCAGGCCGGGTCGGGGATGAGACCGGAGGCTTCGTTGGGCAGGTCCACCGCACTCACGGAGCCGAGGCCGAATCGGCGGGCGTATGCTGCGACCCGCTCAATTTCGAGCCGCGCACCGAGCTGGTAGAAGTAGACGTTGCAGGATTCGCCAAGGGCGCGGCCGAGGGAAACGTAACCGTGCCCCGCGGGTCGGTTGCACTTGAAGACGTGGCCGTAGATCGTGGCCTGACCCGGACAGAAGGTTGTCGAGTCCGGTGTGATGAGTCCTTCTTCGAGGCCGGCCGCCGCCACCACCACCTTGAAGAGGCTGCCGGGCGCGTACTGTCCTTGAATGGCCCGATTGAGAAGCGGTGTTTTGGGGTCGCGAGTGAGACTCTCCCAGACCGAACGCTCGATTCCGGACGTGAAGCTGTTGGGATCGAAGCCTGGCGAAGAAACAAGCCCGAGAATCTCGCCCGTCATCGGATCGAGGGCGACCGCACTTCCCGCGCGGTCCTTGAAGGCGGCTTCCATCGCCGCCTGCAGGTCCGCCGAAAGCGTCAGCTCGACCGCACCTCCTGCACGCGCCGGCTGGTCTTCCGCGAGCTCGATCTCGATCCCGCGGCTGTTCACGACCATGCGCCGAAGGCCGTCAGCACCGGTGAGATCTTCGTTATACAGCGCCTCGAGGCCCGACTGTCCCACCACCCGGCCCGGTTCGAAGTCGGCGAAGGCGGGTTGCTTCAACTGACGGTCCGTCACTTCACCGACTCGCCCGACCACGTGCGAGGCGCTCCGGGCCTGCGGATAGGAGCGCATGGGCACCACCTCAACGCTCGCTTCGGGGATCTCGAGCCTTCGCGATTCAACCGCAGCCACATCCTCGAAGGTGGCCTTGGCCTTGATGGTCACGGGTTGGTACGCCGCCCGATTCCGTCCGAGCTTCAAAAGGACCTCGGCCTCCTCCACCTTGATGAGGGGCGCCAGGATCCGGGCAATCTTTTCGATGGAGCCCGAGGGCCCGACCGTGACGACGATCCTGAACGCGGCTTTGTTCTCGGCGAGGATGTGACCGTTGCGGTCGGTCAGCATTCCCCGGGGCGCCGCGATACTCAAGGTTCTGATCCGGTTGTTCTCCGCGAGTTCACGGTAGCGCTTCGAGTTCACGCCCTGCAGAAGCCAGAACTGAAGCAGCAGGAGAGCCACGAGGCCCAGAAGTCCATTCTGAAGCCCATCCAGCCGGCTTTGCGCGGATCGGAGGTCTTCGTAGATCTTCATGCGGTTTTAGCCGGTCTTCTTTCGAAGAGCGCGAAGAGCACGAGACCGACGGTGGCGTTGATCGATCCCCGAATCGTCATGGCGAGTGGAGAGTACTGGATGGGCGACATTCCAAACGCGGGAGCAATCCACTCGTAGGCGCGAGTGTCGATAACCGTCACGGTCAGGAGAAGCACGAAACGCGGCAGCCCGCCCGTGATGAGGAACCTTGAGCCCAAAAGGCCAAGCGCGAATCCAAGAACGAGGCGGATCAAACCAGAGACCCCCCGAATTCCCCGCCCGAAAAGCGCCTCCGTCAGCCAGCCGGAGAGTGATCCGCCCACCATGCCCGGAATCTCTCCGCGAGATAATGCGAACCAGGTCGCGACCACCAGAGGAAGGTCGACGTAGTCGCTGATTGGGATGTAGAGGCTCAAAACGCCCTGGAGCAACAGGGCGAAAAGCAGAAGACCGAGTGCTATGAGATTCGATCTCATGGGAGGGGAACGGTTCCCTTCTCCCGGCGCGAAAGCGATACGAAAACCTGTTCGGCAAACGCGGGCGAGGCCGAAGGCCGCACCCAGACATCCTTGAAGAGGCCCACCGGCTCATCAATCCTCAGAACCGTTCCTACCACCAGTCCCTTCTCGAAGAGCTGGTCGAGACCCGAGGTGACGACCACTTCGCCCGGGGTCACGAGAGCGAGGCTCGGCACATATTTCATCAGGAGAAGGGGAGAACCGTCGGCCTCATCCTGGAAGCCGGACACGATGCCATCCACTCTCCCCCGCTCCGTGATCACGGCCGCCCCGCTGTCACGATCGACGAGGAGCTGCACGGTGGCTGAGTTCGCGGAGACCGTGATGACGCGCCCAAGGACACCCGAGGGGGACAAGACGGTTGCGCCTTCGACCACGCCGTGATTCGAACCGCGATCGATCGAGATCGTGCGAAACCAGGGCGACGCGTTTCGAGCCACCACGTCCGCGAGCAGCGTGGCCATCGGGAGCCTTGGCTGGAGGTCGAGCAGAACACGCAGCCGCGCGGTTTCCTCAACCGCGGCCCGCTGGCTGAGAAGCAGCATCTCCGCTTCACGCAGCCGGCTCTTCAGTCTCTCGTTCTCCGAACCCACGTCGCGCAGGTCCACGAACGAATGCCAGGCCCCGATCAGCCCATCCGCAACCGACGAAGTCGAGTTCTGAATCGGGGAGAAAACCGAAAAGACCGTGCGTTCGAACAAGGAAATTCCGCCCGCGTCGACCTGTCGTGAAATCGCCACCAGGTGAAGGATCAAGAAGGCGAGAAGCCACATCCACGATCTGCGCAGGGGTGGAGCGTCGTTCTTGGCACGCGCGACCAGGGACTCCATGGACGGATTCTCGTGGCTAGGGGGCGCGGTCCGCGGATGCTTCGGTCCGGCGCATCGTCAAGAAACCAGCCGCTCCGTTACTCGATGCTGATCTTGCGGAGGAGGTCGAAGTCGGTCAGCATCCGGCCGGTCCCAAGCACCACACAACTGAGCGGATTTTCGGCGACCATTACCGGCAGACCGGTTTCTTCGCGCAGCAGTTTATCGAGACCGCGAAGGAGACTTCCGCCGCCGGTCAGGACAATGCCCCGATCGACGATGTCCGCGGAAAGTTCGGGAGGCGTGCGCTCCAAAGCGACGCGAACCGCGTTCACCACGACACTTACAGGCTCGCTCATGGCTTCCCGGATCTCGCCATCGGTCACGGTGAGGGTTTTGGGAATGCCCTCGATGAGATCGCGTCCCTTGATCTCCATCGAAAGGGGCTGCTCCAGAGGGAAGGCGCTGCCGATCTCAAGCTTCACCTGTTCAGCCGTGCGCTCGCCGATCAGCAGGTTGTACTTCCGCTTGATGTACTGAATGATCGCTTCATCCAATTCGTTGCCCGCCACCCGCACGGACTTCGAGTACACGATGCCCGCGAGTGAGATCACCGCCACGTCGGTGGTGCCGCCGCCGATATCGACCACCATGTTGCCCGAAGGCTCGGTGATGGGCAGGCCCGCTCCGATCGCGGCCGCCATGGCCTGATCGACGAGATAGACCTCGGAGGCCTTCGCCTTGAGCGCCGAGTCGCGAACCGCGCGCTTTTCGACCTGCGTCACTTCTGAGGGGATTCCGATGATGATGCGAGGACGAACGAAGGCATTCCGGTTATGCGCCTTGCGGATGAAGTGCGACAACATCTTCTCGGTGATCTCGAAGTCCGCGATCACACCGTCTTTCATCGGACGGATGGCCACGATGCCGCCGGGGGTCCGGCCAAGCATCTCCTTGGCCTCGTGACCCACCGCCTCGACCCGGCCCGTGCGGACATTGACCGCGACGATGGATGGCTCGGAGACGACCGTCCCCTTCGACTTCACGAAAACGAGCGTGTTCGCCGTTCCCAGGTCGATCGCGAGATCGTTCGAGAAATAGCTGAAGTTGAGGATGGAGCGGAGCAGACTCAATGACTGGGGCCTCTAGGTCTTGATTTGGGGTGTTGATTCGGATGGGCGAAGCGGCGGCGCAACCACGACGCGATTCTTGCCGAGCGCTTTGGCTTGGTACATCGCGCGGTCAGCGGCTGCGATCAGACCGCGAACGTCTTCGGCGGATTCAGGATACGCCGCTATGCCAATTGAAGCCGAAACCCGGCCCGCAAGCTGCATGGATTCGAGGAAAACTGTGTCCGCGATCACCTGTCGCAGCCTTTCCGCGATGATCAGCCCGCCCGGCAGCGCGGTTTCGGGAAACAGGATCACGAACTCGTCGCCGCCGTAGCGGATCAAAACGTCCGCGTCACGAACCGTCTTCTCGAGAACTTCGCCCACCTCGACCAGGGTTCTCGATCCCGCGAGATGGCCGTGGGTGTCGTTGATCGCTTTGAAGCCATCGAGATCCATGAAGAGGAGGGACAGCGCGGATTTGGTTCTTCGGCAGCG
>JAYUUU010000022.1:0-12030 GCA_043754395.1 Vicinamibacteria bacterium | reverse complement strand
GGAATGGGGCACGATCCGTCCCGATCCGTTGAATCCTGACATCGTCTACTCGAGCGGCAACGGCATCTCGAAGATCAGCTATCCGAGCGAACAGTGGATCAACGTGAGTCCTTCGCTTGATCCGTCGGTTCCGACGCGGTCGACCACGGATATGCCGATCGCCTTTGCACCCTGGGATCGGTCGAAGCTCTTCGCAGGTCTCAACGTGCTCACCATGACCACCGACGGAGGCGCGCACTGGACGACGATCAGCCCCGACCTCGCGCTGCGCCCGGAAGCCGAGCGAATCAACCCGCCGCGCCCGCCCGGAGCGCGCGACGCGACCTCTAGCCTCGCCCTGTCGCCCGTCGCCCCGGGCACGATCTGGGTGGGCAGCAACAACGGGTTGATTCACCTCACGCGCGACGAGGGCAAGCACTGGACCAACGTCAGCATCGCCGGTCTCGTGCGGCCGGAGCGTTCCAACGTGTCGGGCATCGAAGCCTCGCCGTTCGACGCCGGCACGGCCTGGGTGGCCATCGAATCCCTGCGTCTCGGCGATCATCGCCCGCATCTCTTCCGCACGCGCGACTTCGGCGCCTCGTGGACCGAGATCAACGAAGGGCTGCCGGTGGAGGAAGTGAGCGGCAGCATCACCCGAGTGATCCGCGCCGATCCCAGGCGGCGCGGCCTGCTCTTCGCGGGCACCGAATCCGGCGTGCGCGTTTCCTTCGATGACGGGGATCACTGGCAGTCGCTGAAGCTCAACATGCCCGACACGCCCTGCTGGGACCTGACCATCAAGGACAATGACCTCATCGTCGGCACATATGGCCGCGGCATCTGGGTGCTCGACACCTACGCCCTGCTGAGGCAGCTCACCCCGGGGATGGAGACGGCGCGCGCTCGTCTGTTCGCACCCGCGGACGCGGTCCGCGTCCGGAGGAACACCGGTGACAACACGCCGCTGCCTCCCGAGATCCCGCATTCGCTCAACCCGCCGGATGGCGTCATCGTCGACTACTGGCTCGGCGCTACGCCCTCGGGTGAGATCACGCTCGATGTCCTCGATGCGGCGGGTCGCACCGTGCGCCATCTGTCGAGTGCCTCCCTTCCGCCCTTGGCCGAGATGCCCCGCGTGCCCTTCCCGGAATACTGGCTCGCGCGCCCGACCGGCATGCCGACGGCCATCGGTACCAACCGCATCCACTGGGATCTGCGCTACGACGCGCCGCAGGTCTTCAGTCACGAGTTCGAGATCAACGCGAACCCCGGGCTCACGCCCGCGTCGCCGGAAGGTCCTCTCGCTCTGCCGGGCGCCTACACGCTGAGGCTTACGGTGGACGGCGCGCGTTACGAGCAGAAGGCCGTCGTGCGAAACGACCCGCGGTCGCCCGCCACGGCCCCCGCGCTGGAAGCGCAGCACGCTCTGCTGATGCGTCTCTACGCGGCCGTCAACGGTACCTGGGAGATGCAGCAGCGCGCTGATGCGCTGCGCGCCGCGGTGGACGGAGCCGCCTCCGGCGCTCCCGATGAAGTCACCGCCGCCGCTCTCACCCTGAAGACCGCGATCGATGCGGTGGCCGGCACGGAGCGGGCGAATGCCGTGACGTTCCGCGCGCTCAGCCGCACCTTCACGCGTCAGCTGGTCGCGCAGGACAAGGGCGATCATGCGCCGACGGCGCCGACGCTCGCGGCTTACACGGCGGCGTGCCGGGATCTCACCGGCCTGCAGGCACAGTGGGCCCGCGCGGCCGAAAGCGGCCTCGCGGCCTTCAATGCGGTCCTGACCCGTCACGGACGCAAGCCCATCGCGTCGGTGACGGCCGCCCCCTTGACCTGTGAGACGGAGCCGCAGTCGGCGCAGTACACGTCGCCTTCAGGCATCGTCTATCGATCTCTTCCGGACACCGAGGCCATCATCAAGGCGCGCGCGGCGCTTAGGGCGGAGCCCCGGAACATCAGCCGCATCATTGAACTGGGTGTGGCGGAGTCGGGAGCGCGCCAGTTCCGCGAGGCCATTGCGACTTTCACGCGCGGCCTCGAGATTGAGCCCGAGAACGCGCTGCTTCTGCGCTGGCGCGGTCACCGATACATCTCTGTCCGTGAGTTCGATCGCGCCCGCTCCGATCTGACCCGCGCCGCTCGACTGGACCCGTCTCTGTACGGCGCCTGGTTCCACCTCGGAGTGGTTCAGTACCTGAGCGGAGAGTTCGCCTTTGCCGCCGCGTCGTTCGCGAAGGCCCAGCCGATGGCTCCGGACCCGAACGAACTCGCGGGTTCGACCGACTGGCTATGGATGGCCCTGAGCCGCGCGGGCCGCACCGCGGAAGCGAAGGCCGTGCTGGATCGACGTTCGCCGACGCTCCCCCCGGACTACGGTTACACGCGAAGGCTAGAGCTCTATGCGGGGGCGGTCACGCCGGACACACTGCTGACGCCGGCCGACACCGACGACGTTCAAATCGCGACGCTGTCATACGGCGCCGGGAACTGGTTTCTGGTTCAGGGCGACAAGGCCGGTGCGCGCACGTGGTTCGAGCGGGCGACCCGATCGACCGGGTGGCCGGCCTTCGGCTTCATCCTGGCCGAGGCCGAGTTGCGTCGCCTCAGGTAGCAGGGCCCCGAACCGACGACCCGACGCCTAGCCTCCGGTTATCGGGCGCCTGACCCGCGCATCCCCATGAGCCTCTCCTCCGGCGCTCGCCTCGGCTCTTATGAGATCGTCGCAGCCATCGGCGCCGGCGGGATGGGCAAGGTGTTCCGCGCGCAGGACACGAAGCTTAGCCGCGATGTCGCGATGAAGGTCCTCCCAGGAGACCGAAGGACAAAGCCCGCGATCTGGAGAGGCCGCTGTGTTCGACTCATACCGCTCGCTCCTTTGGAGGATGAGATGAGGATCATAGGCGATGGCTCGACGGACGCTGGCTCGCGTACGTGAGCGATAAGGCCGGCTGAGAAGAACATCGCGGTGAAGAAATGAATCTCGCCGAGTGAACACCCACTAGACTGCGGCATCCATGTCTTTGACGTCCGGATCGCGCCTCGGGCCCTACGAGATCACTGCCCCCATTGGAGCCGGAGGCATGGGCGAAGTGTTCCGCGCCCGGGACACCAAGCTCGGCCGTGACGTCGCGATCAAAGTGCTTCCGGCGGCCCTGGCGCAAGATACCGAGCGGGTCGGCCGGTTCCGACGTGAGGCACAGATCCTCGCCACTCTGAATCACCCGAACATCGCGGCGATTTACGGTCTCGAAGAAGCGGACGGGACCGTAGGGCTCGTGATGGAACTCGTCGCTGGCGATGATCTCGCGCAGCGCCTTCGCGGAGGTGCGGTGCCCGTCGATGAAGCGATCGCAATCGCGAAGCAGATCGCCGAGGCGCTTGAAGAAGCGCACGAGAAGGGCATCGTGCATCGTGACCTCAAGCCCGCGAACGTCAAAGTCACTCCGGACGGCAAGGTCAAGGTCCTCGACTTCGGTCTCGCCAAGGCTCTCGAAGGCGATCACGGAACGAACAGCGGCTCGGCCGACGTTTCGCATTCACCCACCATGTCGCGCTATGCCACCGAGGCCGGTCTCATTCTCGGCACCGCGGCGTACATGTCTCCCGAACAGGCGCGGGGAAAGCCCGTGGACAAGCGCGCGGACATCTGGGCCTTCGGTGTCGTCCTGTTCGAGATGCTCACGGGCGCGCGACTCTTCTCGGGCGAGACCGTGAGCGATGTTTTAGCCGCGGTCCTCACCCGCAACCCCGACTGGAAGGACCTTCCGAGTGGAACGCCGGCGGGTGTTCGCGCGCTGCTTCGACGCTGCCTCGAACGCGACCCGCGCAAGCGGCTTCACGATGCCGCCGATGCCCGCATCCTCCTCGAGGACGTAGGCGTCCACGAAGAGACGCCGGGAGGGCAAAGCGCGCCACTTCCATCGAGCCGTTCGAATCTCGTCACGGCAATCGGCCTTCTCGCCCTTGGCGTCGCGGTCGGTTGGGCCGCGAAGGTCTTCATGAGTGGCGCGAAGGTTCAAGAGCCCGCGCCGGCCGCGGTCGTCCGTTATGAAATCCCGCTCCCGCCCGCCCACTCGTTCCAAGGCGATCTCGCCCTCTCCCCCAACCAACGGACCCTCGTCTTCTCCGCGGCCGACGATGCCACCGGGATTCGCTCGCTGTGGATCCGGTCCCTGGACTCGCTCGAATCGAAAACTCTCGACAACACCGAGGATGCGCGGTTCCCGTTCTGGTCGCCCAACAGCCGCGAGTTGGGCTTCTTCGCCGGAGGTGAGTTGCGCGTCCTCGACACGGTCAGCGGCTCCCAGCGGGTCCTGGCGCGCTCGGGTCCTTACGGGGAAGTCCGCGGCGCGACCTGGAGTTCTTTGGGGTTCATCGTCTTCAATCCCAGATTCACGGGCGCCCTCCAAAAGGTTTCGGAGAAGGGCGGGCCGGTCGAGCCCGCATCAAGGGTGGAGAGTTCCCGCGGACAGGGGACGCACCGGATTCCGAACTTTCTTCCAGATGGCACACACTTCAGTTTCTACATGTCTCCCGGGGGCGGGAGCGAACCCGGTGAACTGTGCCTCGGCGAACTCGGCTCCCTCGAACATCGCTGCCTCGGTGTCGCGAGTTCGTCGGGCTTCCCCACGTCGTCAGGGGATCTGCTGTTTGTCCGGGGCAAGGCTCTACTCGCTCAGCGCCTCGATGCCGAAAACGGCAAGCTGCTCGGCGACGCAGTCCCGCTCGGTCCCGAGTTCCCCTCCAACATCGGCACCTCCGGCCAACGGGCCATCTCTTCGAGCGGCGATGCGCTCGCCGTGCACCTCGGCGCGCCTTCCCGGAATCGGGCGGTGTGGGTCGACCGCAAGGGGGTCGAACAGCAGACCGTGTATGACCGTCCGGAATACTGGGCTTTCTACCCTCGCCTTGCCCCCGATGGCCGAAGGGTCGCGGTCGGCGTCTATCGCCCGAACGCCCTGGGCAACATCTGGGTCCTCGATCCCACGCGAGGCGGCGAAACGCCCATGACTCGGGACGGGGACAATCAAAGCATGAGCTGGTCGCGATCGGGCCGGGAACTGGCGATCATGAGCTTCGCCCCGGGCGGTGAGGCTTCGGTGCTGCGCGCTGATCCCGACAGGGCGCAATCGGCCCGGTTGTGGAAGAACGTGCCCGGCCTTTCAAACATCGACTCGTGGACACCCGGCGACCGCGGAATCCTCATGAGCGTGGTCAAGGCGGAGACCGCGAGCGATATCTTTGAACTGAGCGACTCTGGAGAACTGCGCCCGGTCCTCGCGACTCAGGCCACGGAGCACTCGGCCGAGGCCTCGCCGGACGGCCGCTGGCTCGCCTACGTAAGCGACGTCGGGGGGCGGGAGGACGTCTACGTGATGCCCATCTCGGGTCAGGGGAATGCGTGGAAGATCTCCACCGCGGGCGGGAACGAGCCGAGGTGGAGACCCGACGGAAGCGAACTCTTCTTCCTCGGCCCCGGCGGCCGCCTGCACGCGGTTCAGGTAACGCCCGGATCGACCTTCGCCGCCTCTGAGCCGCGGGTCCTGTTCGCGGCACAGTTCGACACCTCCGGAAACCGCGTGTACGACGTCTCGAAGGATGGAGAGCGCTTCCTGGTGAATCTGGCCAAAGCGAGCCCCGGCTCGCCGATCGTGGTGACCCTCGGCTTGAGCGAAGACATCCGGGCACGAGCCGCGCGCGCGCAGAACTAGCCCTGCGGAAACGGGCACCCAGGGGAGCCGCGTCTGTGATACTGTGACGATATGCCCAATATCACAGTCACGGTATCCGAGCAGACCTACAGGCGGGCCCGCGTGCGTGCGGCCGAGCTCTCCACTTCGGTGAGTGCGGTGGTAGCCCGATCGCTCGACGAGTTCGCCGCGGCGGGAACGGGCGCCGAGGCGCGCAAACGCCGCTTCGAGGAACTCCGGTCCCGCACACCCGTCCTCTCCGCGGGGCAGCGACTCTCGCGCGAGGATCTCTACTCCAGGCCCGGCAAGCGTCGATGAGGTTTGTCGACACCAACATCCTTCTCTACGCCATAAGCAAGGACCCCGCCGAGGGTCGCAAGAGCGAGATCGCGATCGAGCTTCTCGAAGCTCCCGTCGGCGAACTGGCGCTCTCTGTCCAGGTTCTGCAGGAGTTCTATGTTCAGGCCACGAGGCCATCGCGAGAAGGGGCTCTGCCCCACCTTTTGGCCGAGGAGTACATCGAACATTGGCAAGCCCTCGAGGTCCAGGACACCACGCTCGACCTCTTCCGGGCCGCCGTGGCGTCCTCGCGCCGCTTCAAGATCTCATACTGGGACGCGGCCATCATCGAGGCGGCAAGGATGGCTGGCTGCGACATCGTCCTCTCGGAGGATTTGAGCGACGGACAGTCCTACGGCGGGGTGGTAGTCCGAAACCCGTTCCGTGTGAAGCGGAAGACCTAAACTCCGTCGCTCTATGACCCTGACGCCCGGATCACGCCTCGGACCGTACGAAATCGTTGCCCCCATCGGCGCGGGCGGGATGGGCGAGGTCTATCGCGCGAAGGACACGAAGCTCGGTAGAGATGTGGCGATCAAGGTGCTGCCCGCGGCCTTCGCCCAGGATCACGAACGCGTCGCCCGCTTCCGGCGTGAGGCGCAGGTTCTCGCCAACTTCAACCATCCCAACATCGCCTCGATCTATTCTTTTGACCAGCTGCCTTTGGCAGCTGACGGCTTGCGTCCTCGGAGCGACGCATCCATCGAGAACCAGTCCCGTGGGAGTGAATCCCCCGGGACCGGGAACGTGGTCGCTCCTGCGGGCGCGCATGCGGCCATCCGTGTCGATCCCACCGCCTTCCTCGTCATGGAACTCGTCGAGGGTGAAGATCTCCAGCAACGCCTCAGACGCGGTCCGATCCCCGTCGAAGAAGCGCGCGCGATCGCCCGGCAGATCGCCGAGGGCCTTGAAGCCGCGCATGAAAAAGGCATCGTCCATCGCGACCTCAAGCCGGCCAACATCAAGGTGACTCCGGAGGGTCAAGTCAAAGTTCTCGACTTCGGCCTCGCCAAGGGCCTCGACACCGAGCCCGCGGCCGCGAGCGGCTCGAACGAGCTGACCCACTCTCCCACTTTGTCGCGACACGCGACGGAGGCGGGCATTGTCCTCGGCACCGCGGCCTACATGAGCCCGGAGCAGGCGCGGGGGCGAGGCCTCGATAAGCGGGCGGACATCTGGTCGTTCGGCGTGGTGCTGTTCGAGATGCTGAGCGGCACGCGTCTTTTTCAAGGCGAGACCGCGAGCGACACCCTCGCGGCGGTCCTGCGTCAGGACATCGATTGGAGTCTTCTGCCGAAGGAACTCGGAACCGCGGATCGACGGCTGCTCGAAAGATGTCTCTCGCGCGATCCGAAGGCGCGGCTGCGCGATATCGGCGAAGCACGAATCGCCCTCGGCGCGCCGATGGAGATCGCGGGTGAACGAGCGGGCGAAGCGACGACGACGAACACGCGACGCGAAGTTCTGAAGCTCGGCGCCGCGGCCGCCGCGGGGGTTTTGGGCGGCGCATCGCTCGCCTTGTGGCGGCCGGGGAAAGGCGAGCCGACCCAGACCCAGACCCTCCGCATAACCCCCCTCACCGCCTCGGGCAACGTCATCAGCGTCTCGATCTCTCCCGACGGTCGGCTCATCGCCTACGTCGAGTCCGACCAGGGCCTGCAGTCCCTCTGGCTCCAGCAGGTCGAGGGCGGGCAGACCCTGCGTCTCATTCCCGAACGCGGAGTCGCCTTCTGGTCGCACGTTTTCACCCCGGACGGGAACACCATCATCTTCGGCCAAAGGAGTGCTGCCGATCCCAAGGGGAGCCTCTATTCCATCTCCACGCTCGGCGGCACACCGCGCCGTCTTGTGGGCGATATCGACTCGCCGCCGACATTCTCGCCGGACGGCCAGCGGATGGCGTTCACGCGCGTCGCGTTCCCGAACCCCGATGAAACCGCGCTCATGGTCGCGGGGAAAGACGGAACGGACGTGAAACCCCTCGCGGTATTCAAACGGCCCGACCGGGTCGCGGGGCTCTTCTACGGTGGTCCGACGTGGTCGCCCGACGGACTTAGCGTGGTGACATCGGTGAATCGCATCGGCGGCGAGGGCGCCGAAGCGCGGGCGTGGCTTGCCGCGGTCAACGTGTCGGATGGAACGATCACGACCCTCGCGGATCCCGGGTGGATCGTGGCGAACCAGGCCCAGTTCCTGCCGGATGGAAAGTCGCTCCTCGTGATCGCGAGGGCCATGGAACAGAGCGAGACCCAGGTGTGGAGAGTCTCTCTGCCGGGCGGGGAGGCGCGGCGGGTCACCGCCGACCTCAACGACCATCGCATCGTCTCGCTCACCCGCGACGGCAAGACGCTCGCGAGTGTGTCCGGCGATGTGTCGTGCGGCGTCACGGGGCTCTCGCTTCGAGGCGAAGCTCGTCCGAGGCGTCTGAGCCGTGGAAGGTACGACGGACTCAACGGCGTCGCCTTCGGAGAGAAGGGCCGCGCCGTCTACACCTCGGTGGCGGACCGCTGGAGCTTCGTGTCCGCCGATCTTTCAGGCGGCGAACGGGAGACGGTGATGTCGGCCGAACCGGGCGAGGTGCTGATCTTCCCGACCTGCACGGCCGCGGGCGCTATCTACGTTCTGGCCCGGGGCCGAACCGGCGGCGAGATCCGCGTGATGGAAAAGGGCGCTTCCGCGCCAAGAAGCCTTTGTCGAGCGGCCGGGACGGCGGCGGTGTCGCGCGACGGCCGGTTTCTCGTCTACCTGCGCTCGGCCAGCCAGGATGGCGGCGACAACGAGGTGGCGCGCGGCAGCGGGACGGCCCTGCTCTTCCGCCGCGATCTCGCCTCCTCCGAAGAGCGCAAGCTCACCGATGCCCGGGCCTTCCTTCCCGCCGTCGATCCTTCGAGCACGAGGGTGGCCTTCTACTTCAACACCGCCGAGGGCGGTTTCAGGATCGGCGTCTGTTCGTCCGAAGGCGGACCGCTCCTCGCGGACCTGCCGGCCGAGCCCCTTTCAACCACGACGAGCCGAATCGTCCTCAGGGACGAAGGCCTCTACCTCAACACCGTCGCCGGCGATCGCGCCAACGTCTGGCTTCAACCGCTCGACGGGAAGCCGGCGAGAAGAATCACCACGTTCACCGACCAGCTGATCTTCGACTTCGCGATTTCGGACGATGGAGAATCGCTTCTGGTCGCGCGCGGCCCGCGGCTGCGCGACGCGCAGCTCATCACCGGCTTTTGAATCGGCTCATGTCCCTGGGGCGCCGCTTTCAATGAAGGTTCACCTCGTCGACGGCACTTACGAGCTTTTCCGCGCTTACTTCGGGGCGCCCAAGGCCATGGTGTCCGGCCGCGAAGTGGGAGCCACGCGCGGAATCCTGCGCTCCCTTCTTTCGCTGGTGCGCGAAGACGGAGTGACGCACGTTGGTGTCGCCTTCGATCATGTGATCGAGTCGTTTCGAAACGAGCTGTTCAGCGGGTACAAAACGGGCGAAGGCATACCCGAAGATCTGATGTCCCAATTCCCGCTGGCCGAGCAGGCTGCGCAGGCGCTTGGCGTCGTGGTCTGGCGGATGGTCGACTTTGAAGCCGACGATGCGCTTGCCACTGCCGCGGCGCGCTTCGCCGCGGACGAGACGGTCGAGCAGGTGCTGATCTGCACGCCGGACAAGGACCTTGCGCAATGCGTGAGCGGCAGGCGTGTGGTGCGCTTCGACCGTATGCGCCGGATCCTGCTCGACGAAGCCGGAGTGCACGAGAAGTTCGGTGTGGGGCCCGCATCGATTCCCGACTGGCTGGCGCTTGTCGGCGACACTGCGGACGGAATTCCCGGCGTCCCGCGCTGGGGCGAGAAGGCTTCATCCACTCTGCTCGCCCGGTTCCACAAGATCGAGAGCATTCCCGGCGACTATGGGCTGTGGGGCATCAAAGTCCGAGGCGCCGAGGCGCTCGCCCAAAGCCTCGCCGAACACCGCAAGCAGGCGGCGCTCTACAAAACACTCGCGACATTGCGCCTTGATGTGCCCCTCAGAGAGACGCTCGACGACATGAAGTGGCGCGGGGCGAGGCGAGAAGAACTCGTGGCGTTGTGCCGCGAGATCGGCGATGACGAGTTGCTGCCCCGCGTCCCACAGTTCCGCGATTAGTTGGTTTGTCGAGAGGGCGGTGGCTCGGTAAACTCCGCGCCGGTGTGAAGGGGGCGGCATAATGATCGATCGGTGGGTGCGCGGCCTGAGGACCCTGATCGACGAACTGAGCCGCCCGCTAAACCTCGGCCTCGCGTTCTTCCTCTCCCCGCTGCCACGAAGATACTGGCGAGGGACCACCGGACCGGGGATCTTCCTCTCGGCCTTCATCCAGTTTGGTGCTTGTCTCGCGGGCCTTATGGAGACTTACACCAGATACGCCCAGACGGTCAGCGACTCGCTCGCGGACGCCACTGCGGAGGTGGCGATCGAGAGCGGCGCTCAAAAGGCGAGTGCTGCGCCCGCCATGGCTTTTGGCGCGCTGACGCCCCTTGGCTTCTTCGCCGTCTCCACGCGCGCGTGGATCTTCGCCTACGGCGCCCTTTCGGGACTGATCCGGCTCGTAGGCTATGCGTCCGACCATCCTTGTGGAGATCCCATCCTCACCTTCGCCGACGACATCCTTTGGGACGCGGGCCGAGGAGCCTCATCCTCCATCAAGCGCACGGCGGTCTCCGTACGTTCCTGGTGGACGGGAGCCTGAGCCCCGACCCTGGTTCGTCTCAGGCGTCGACGCAGTCCGGACAGCGTTCCCGCGATATCGCCGCGTTGGCCGAGGCGCGCACGAAGGCATCGAGGTCGCTCCATTTCCCTTCGAGCTCCTTGACCCTTTTGCACGCAGGGCAGACAGGCAGGATGCCGCGCAGAGCGCGCTCTTCCGTGATCACCTGGGCCATGCTGAAAGCGAGCTGCGACTTTCCCGAAGGGTCGAGGACTGCGGTCACGACGATCCTCGCCCAGACAATCTCGCCGTCCTTACGGACGTAGCGTTTGTCGACTTTGTATTGAGGAAGCTCGCCGGAGAGAACCTTCGGCATCGCCGCGGCGTCGCGGTCGCGGTCGTCAGGATAGGTGAAGTCTGGGATGTGCGCGTCCATCACCTCGGCCTCGGTTCGGCCAAGCATCTCGGCGTAAGCGGCGTTCACGTCCACCACCTTGAGGTTCCGGTCCACCACGCAGATTCCGATTGGGGAGTCTTCGAAGATCGCGCGGAACGCCGGGTCGCTCAGACGCATGCCTGGCATTATGCACCAGCGGGCGAGGAGCTCAAGCGCCATCCTTCGGCCAATGAGCCATTGTCATCCAGCGAATCACATCCGCCCGGCTCACAACGCCTTCAAGACGGCCCCCATCAACGACGGGCACCAGATTGATCTTGTTCGTGATCATCAGCTGGGCCAGGGTTTCGACGTCCTCGTTCGCGCCAATCGTGATCACGTCCTCCGTCATCAGATCGCGCGCCTCCGTGCCCACCATGTGCCGGATCCGGCGCTCGAAGTGGCTCTGCGTCTCAAGGGGAATCCGTCCCTCGAGCAGGGGCAGGAAGGGCGGAGGATCGATGGGCGTGTTGCGCACGACCAGATCGAAGTCGGTCACGATGCCGATCACGCGGTTCGTGTCGTCGACCACGGGCACGCCACTGATTCCGTGTGCGTTCATCAGCTGGGCGATGCGTCCCACCGAGGTTCCGGCCTTCACCGAGACGACCTCCTGGCTCATGATGTCGCGGACGCGCTGGCCGATCTGCGAAGGGACGGCCTCGACTGGATCTTTGGTCATGGGAAGACTCTCTCAGGAACCGACAGAAAAGGCGGAGGGGGTGAGACCTTCCCCCCCTCGGCCCGGGGGGCGCACCCAGAACGGGAGCAGCAGCGCGGCCAATGCGGCGCAACTACTGGAGATGGCGAAAGCCCACCGGGGCGATGCCGCCTGATAGAGCCAGCCGAACATCACCGACGCGGGCAAGAGCAGCAGGCCGGCCGCCAGGTTGAACCAACCGAAGGC
>JAYUUU010000021.1:0-4358 GCA_043754395.1 Vicinamibacteria bacterium | reverse complement strand
GCCTTCCAGGGCTCCTGACGTACGTATGCGTGAGCGGTCTCGGCGCCGGACTTCGCCCGTGCCAACGTGACGCGCTTGGCCTCGACAGCGTGAGTCTGCGCTGACTTAAAGGCGTCGTCGAACTTGGTCCGGGCCGCCTTGAGCTTTTCGCTGCCCATCTCGGCCACGTCTTTCACCCGATCCTTCGCCTCGTCCATCACCCCATTCATATCGCTGCTCAACGAATCCACGTCCATTGGGCCCATCTCTTTGACATTTCGCATGAGTCTTCTCCTTGATAACCGTCATTACTGCTATTGAGTTGCCTATTGGCCCTCGGGAACAACCTTGAGAAGGTTGTTCACGTCATTCACTCCATCCACGCGGCGGGCCGCGTGGTCGGCCTTGTGCTTCTCCTGGTCCGTGCCGACGTCACCGCGCAAGGTGACCGCCCCGTCAAAGGCCTCCACATTGATGCGCCGGAAGTCGAAGCCGTCGGTGGTCAGAAGGACGATCTCAACTCGCCCGGCGAGCGACTCGTCAGTACGAGGCCTCCGGTTTGCGCTCAGTGTGGACAGACCTGGCTGCAGTGCGTCGTACATAAATGACCTCCGATTTTTGCGTGAAGTCGCGGTTGATGAGGGAGCAACCCTCATGCCAGATCCAGTTGAGGAGGCCATGAGACTTAGGCGGCGCAGTTGGGTCGTTGCGCCGTTCAAATCTAGAAAACGCCGCGGCGCTCAACTCCCAAGCCCCCCGACCCCTCGTCGCGAAGGCCTCTAATGCAGGGGAAATAGGAAGAAAGCCTGCTGGCACCCGTCTTGCTGCAGTGATGCACGGGATTTCCCCTAGGCCGTGAGGAGCATCACATGATGAGCGCAGCTCAACAATTCGGTCGTCCGACGAACTGGCGTTTCGAGGCACAGTCCCGCAGGAATTCCATCGAAACATTGCCGAAGGGCGCCGAAGGCGTCGGCCCTCAGCAAAACCAGCTCCTTGCGGCCATGCCGCACGACGTCCAGGCGCGCCTCCGCCCGCATCTCGAACTGGTCTCACTACCGGTTGGGAAGGTTCTGTATGAATGCGGCGCGGTTCAGCGGCACGTGTACTTCCCGGTTGACTGCATCGTGGCCCTCACTTACGAAATGGAAAATGGATCGTCGGCCGAGGTCTCGGTGGTCGGCCGGGAAGGAATCGTGGGTCTGGCTTCGTTCATGGGCGGCCAGAGCACCACCAGCCGGGTCGTGGTGCACTGCGCCGGCTTCGCATACCGGCTTCCGGGTGACACGCTCCAGGCGGAATTCGAGCGACAAGGCCCGGTGCTTCTGTTGATGCTGCGCTACGCCCAGGCTCTCATCACCCAGATTTCCCAGACCGCGGTCTGCAATCGGCACCATTCGATCGAGCAGCAACTCTGCAGATGCCTGCTGCGCTGCCTCGACCGCCTTCCAAGCAGTGAATTCGCGATGACCCAGGAACTCATGGCGAACATGCTTGGGGTTCGGCGCGAAGGCGTGACGGGTGCGGCCATCAAACTGAGGAAACTCGGCGTGATCCGGTACACCCGCGGCAAGATGAGAATCCTGGATCGTCACCAGCTCGAGCATCTGAGCTGCGAGTGTTATGCGATGGTCAAAGAGGAGAGCGATCGGCTGCTGCGCTTCCCATTCGCTCAGCCCCGGCCGCAGGTTGCCTGAGTCCCCGCCCGAACGGAGGTTCAGCCAAGGCGTCTACGACGACGACGGACGCCGCGACCACGCTGAGCGGCGCTTCGTTCGGCTCTTTCTTCTACAACGTGACGAACGCCGAGGGCGAGTCGTTCCTGCTCAGCAGCGGGAGATCGCTCGCCGCGAGAAGGCGGAAGCGGCCCTCCTTGAAACCGATCGCCGGAAAGACGAGTTCCTCGCCACTCTCGCTCACGAGCTGCGAAACCCATTAGCTCCTATCGCCAGGCCGCGCTGATCTCGAAGGCGGAAGGGGCAAGCGACGCGCAGAAGCGATGGAGCCACGATGTGATCACCCGGCAGGTGCAGCACATGGCGCTCCTGTTCGACGACCTGCTGGATATTTCGCGCATCACTCGCGGCACCTCGAATTGCGCACCGAAATGACCGACGTCGCGGCGATTGTCGATGCCGCGATCGAGACGGCACGGCCGGCGCTCGATGCGAAACGACACACCCTCAAAGTCGAGTTGCTGGTCCCGAGTGGCCGACGCCCTCACTATCACCGTGACGTATACAGGCATCGGACTCCCCGAGGGTTCGCTCGTCTCGGTGTTCGCGATGTTCTCGCAGGTAAAGTCGGGTCACGACCGTTTCGGAGAGTGGGCTCGGAATCGGGCTGGCCCTCGCGAAAGGCCTGTTGGAGCTTCACGGCGGAACAATTCAGGCGAAGAGTGAGGGTGTGGGTCGAGGCAGCGAATTCCTCGTCCGGCTTCCGCTTCACACCATCGACATTCCCAGACGAAAGGAGGCGTCTCTTGCTCAAGGCGAAAACCAGGTGATGCGGCGAGTGTTGATCGCCGATGACAACGAGGACGCGGCCGAAAGCCTCGCCACCCTGCTGAGGCTGGACGGCCACGACGTCAAGGTGGCGCACGACGGCGCGGAGGCGCTCGCGTACTTCGAAGAGGGCCAGCCTGAGGTCGCGATCCTCGATATCGGCATGCCGGGGCTCGACGGCTATGGGGTGGCTCGGCGAATCCGCCAGGGGTCGCTCGGCCGGGCGGTCACTCTGATCGCGGTCACGGGCTGGGGCCAGGACAACGACAAGGCGAAGGCCCGCGCGGCCGGGTTCAATCATCACTTCACGAAACCGGTTGAGCCGGAGCGCCTGTGCGAGTTGCTTCGCGCCGCCGGGCCTAAAGAGTAAGACGCCGGGTCTTGACGACACCCTTGGAAGATCGCCTGAACCCCGACGCTGTGCTCAAACTCTGTCACGACCTTCGCGGGCCGCTTGGCGCGATCGGCACCTGGGCGCACGTCCTTGGTGACGACCGCGCCGATGAGGCCACCAGGCGCCGGGCTCTCGCCTCGATGGAGAAGGATCTGCGTGAACTAAAGGAGCTGATCGAAGGACTCACCGACTCGCGCTCGCCGGATCCCCTTGAAGGATCCGGCGACTAGGACGGCGAGCCCCGACCGAAGACCCTCTGGCCCCGTTCCTATACCGGGCGCCGTCCCTGAATGATGTTGATCAACACGACCGCGACGGCGAGGAGCAGGAGAACGTGAATGAATCCCCCAAGAGTGTACGAACTCACCATTCCGAGCAGCCACAGAATCAACAGAATCACGAATAGGGTCCACAGCATGGCGCATCCTCTCAAGGCCGCCTCCAGACGTCGCGTCATGCGACGTCGGTGCGGCCACGCGCCGATATTGCAACCCTCATGCCGCCCATTTCGCGCTAGAGTCCCCCGACTTCGGTGTTGGAATCGTTCAATAGCGCGCGTTTCTAGAAATCGCTCGACGCGGATAAGCGCGTCGAGGATCTTCGTTTCGATGTAACCAGGAGGTAGAAGCAGCGATGCCCGACGCGTTGATAGTGGATGACGACACGAGTTTTCAGGCGGGCCTCGCCGAGGCGGTTCGCCTCGAGGGCTTCACGATCACGACCGCCTCGAGTCTCAAGGAAGCGCGCGCGCATCTTGCGAAGTCGGCGCCCGATGTTCTCTTCGTCGACCTCAAACTGCCCGACGGAACCGGCCTCGACCTTCTCGAGGA
Organism: Vicinamibacteria bacterium; assembly: GCA_043754395.1. Classification (GTDB taxonomy): domain Bacteria; phylum Acidobacteriota; class Vicinamibacteria; order Fen-336; family JAGNNV01; genus JAGNNV01. The sequence goes on along the minus strand of JAYUUU010000021.1, from coordinate 651 downwards.
GATGGAGACCATTCCAGAAACCGTGCTTATCACCGGCCAGGCCAGCATGGAGACCGCGGTGCAGGCGCTTCGCCGGGGCGTCGCCGACTACCTGACCAAGCCCGTCGACTTCGCGCGCGTGAAGATGGTGCTCGGAAATGTTCTGCGCACACGCGAACTGAAAGAGGAGATCGGCGGCCTGCGCGGGGAACTTCGCAAGCTCGGTCGCTTCGGAGGACTGATCGGCGCCACGCCTTCCATGCAGGCGGTCTACGACCTTGTCTCCAAAGTCGCGAGAACCGACGCCACGATTCTGATCACCGGCGACACCGGAACCGGCAAGGAGGTGGTGGCTCAGACCATCCACCAGATGAGCCGAAGAAGCCGCGAGCCTTTTCTGCCGCTTAACTGCGGCGCGGCCTCGCCGAACGTCATCGAGAGCGAGTTGTTCGGTCATGAACGCGGCAGCTTTACCGGGGCCGACCGCACGCACAAGGGCCACTTTGAACGCGCCAACAAGGGCACTTTGTTTCTCGACGAGGTGACGGAGATGCCGCTGGAGCTCCAGGTGAAGCTGCTTCGTGTGATCGAGACCTCCGAAGTGCTGCGCCTCGGGGGAAGCGAGACGCTCAAGATCAACGTCCGCTTGCTCGCGGCCACGAACCGAAACCC
>JAYUUU010000020.1:0-7247 GCA_043754395.1 Vicinamibacteria bacterium | reverse complement strand
GTTCGCGGAGAGCGCCACTTCCCTCGCCTTCTCGACCGCCCTCATCTTCGTAGTTCATCCGCTTCAAACCGGTGCGGTCACCTACATCGTTCAGAGAGTGGAATCGCTCATGGCTCTCCTCTATCTCGTCACCCTCTACGCCGCGGCCCGCGCCCGCTCCGAGGATCCTTCTGCTCGCCGCTGGTGGTCGACGCTCGCGGTCCTCGCTTGCGGGCTGGGCATGGCCACCAAGGAGGTGATGGTCACCGCACCGCTCATGGTGATTCTTTGGGATCGTCTCTTCGCCTTCGAAAAATCGCGGGGAAGGCCTCCGCTGTATCTCGGACTTGTCTCGACCTGGGGCGTTTTGGGCATGCTGGTGGCGTCTTCACCGCGAGGGGCGTCGGTGGGCTTTGGCTTCGAAGAGTGGCCCTGGTGGCGATATCTCCTCACTCAGGCAGAGGTGCTGCCGCACTATTTGAGGCTCGCCTTTCTCCCCTCGCCCCTTGTCCTCGACTATCAGTGGCCCGCGGCTCAGTCGTGGACCGAGGTTGCAGCTCCGGGTTTGTTAGTGATGGTCCTCCTTCTGGCTACGCTGTGGGGTCTAGTGCGCGCAAGACCAGCGGCCTTCATCGGCGCCTGGTTCTTTCTGATCCTGGCGCCAACCTCGAGTGTCCTCCCGATCGTCACCGAGGTCGCCGCCGAGCATCGGATGTACCTCCCGCTCGCGGGCGTCATCACCCTTGTCGTGATCGGGTGTTTCCTCGGCCTAGGACGGCTGGTGGAGACCTTGAACCTCAAAGCGTTGCTCGTGTGGATGGTGGCGCGCGTCGCGGTTGTGGGCCTCGTGCTTCTCCTCGGGTCGATGACCTACGACCGCAATGCCGACTATGGCGACTTTGATCGCATGTGGACCGACACCATCGACAAGCGTCCGAACAACGCTCGGGCCCGGAACAACCTCGCCACCTCGTTCCTCGCCCAGGGGCGTTTCGCCGAAGCGGAGAGTCATCTTCGCGTGGCGATTGAAAACAATCGCGACTTCGCCGAAGCCGAGGCGAATCTCGGGGTGGCTCTCTCGGCTCTGGGCAGACTCGAGGAAGGGGCCGGCCATCTCTCGCGCGCGGTCCAACTTCGGCCAGGCTTCGCCGAAGCCCATCGAAACCTCGGCGAGAACTTCGCGATGCGGCACAAGATGATCGAGGCCGTGGCCGCGTATGAGGCGGCGCTTCTTCGCCTGCCGGACGATGTGCGGTTGCTCAACCGGATCGGCTGGATTCTCGCGACGACCGGCGACGAGAACCTCCGTGACCCCACGCGAGCAAGAGACCTCGCCGAGCGAGCCGTGCGACTCACCGGGGCCCAGGATGCCCCCTCGCTCGATACGCTCGGCGCCGCCTTGGCAGGGCTTGGGGAGTTCGACCGAGCCCTCGACGCGTTGAACGCGGCGCGCACCATCGCAAGGGCGAACCGGGACTCAGAACTCTTGAGAGGTCTGGAGTTTAGGCTGGAGCTATACTCCAAGCGACAGCCTTTTCGAGAGCCTTGAAAAGGACCGTTTCCGTTTTGCTACACTCAAGGGCGAACCCCTCGAAAGGACAAAACTCACCATGAACATAGTTGAGCGCCTCGTTGGCGACGTGACCATCATCGACCTCCAGGGCAAGATCATGATTGGTGAAGGCGATGAAGCTTTGCGCGACGCCGTGACCAAGGCCATCGACTCCGGAAAAACCAAGCTCGTCTTGAACCTCGCGGAGGTTCCCTACGTGGATTCGGCAGGGCTTGGCGAACTCGTGCGCTGCTACAGCACGGTGAACAAGAAGGGCGGCAAGCTGAAGCTGCTCAATCTCACCAAGAAGATCCAGGATCTCCTGGCGATCACCAAACTCCTCACCGTCTTCGAGACGTTCGACGCGGAGGATGAGGCCGTCAAGAGCTTCGCTTGAGGCCCGCGGCCCAAAGCGGCCGGCGCGTGCTTGGAGCCAAAACCCGCGGTCGTCGCCGCGGGTTTGTTGTTTTTGTTTAGGCTCGGTTCGATGATGGCGTTTCTCAAGGCGCTCCGCCCGCACCAGTGGACGAAGAACCTGCTTGTTTTCGCGGCGCTGCTCTTCTCGAAGCACCTCTTCGAGCCCGAGCCCTTCCTGCGCGCGCTGCTCGCGTTCCTCGCCTTCTGCGGCCTGGCCGGGGCGGTGTACCTCTGGAACGACATCGCTGATATCGAGCAAGACCGTCTGCATCCGAAAAAGAAACTCCGGCCCCTGGCCGCGGGTGAAATGTCCATCCGAACCGCGACGATCGGAGCCGTGGGCCTAGTGGTGGTGGCCCTTGCCCTTTCCTTCTGGCTCGACTTTTGGCTCGGTCTTTGCGCCTCCGCCTACCTCGCCATGAACCTCGGCTATTCCTTCGGCTTGAAGCACGTGGTGATCCTCGACGTCTTGACCCTGGCTCTTGGCTTCGTGCTGCGCGCACTCGCCGGAGGCTTCGCGATCCGAGCGCCCGTGACCGAGTGGCTCCTGGTCCTGACCTTGCTGCTGGCTCTGTTTCTGGCTCTGGCCAAGAGGCGGCACGAGATCACGTCGCTTGGGGAGGGGGCTTCCTCTCATCGGGCGATCCTCGCCGAGTACTCGCCCTATCTCATCGACCAGATGACCTCGGTCGTCACCGCATCGGTCGTGACCGCATACGCCTTCTACACCCTCTCTCCGGAGACGGTCTTGAAGTTCGGCACCGCCAAGCTCTCCTGGACTCTGCCTCTCGTCCTGTATGGGATCTTTCGGTATCTTTACCTCGTCCACCAGAAGGATCGGGGCGATTCGCCCACCGACCTGCTTCTCACCGACCGGCCGCTTCTCGCCACCGTGGCGTTGTGGGTGGCGCTGGTGATCGCGATCGTCTACACCGCTCAAGGTGTCGCCACACCGCTCGGAGTTCCAAGATGAGTATCGAGATCGAATCCAAAGACGTCGACGTGAAAAAGATCATGTCGGAGATCCGCGAACGCATCGCCGAGAAGAAGCGGGGGCTTTACACCGACGAAGAGATCCGCGAAATCGCGGAGCGGAAACTCGAGGCCGTGCTCGAAGCACGCCAGTTCAACCCCGATTTTCTGAAGGACTTCAAAACCAAGTCCGAGGTCTGGAACTACACCTTCAATCCCGAGACCATCTACAAGACGAGCCGCGGCGGCGTCGGTGGGTTTCTCGGCACGATTCGCGGCATCCTGAAGCCCATCCAGAAGCTCTTCTGGAACCCGACGCCGATGATCGCGGCCCTCTCTCGCCAGTCCGACCTCAATCTCTACACGGTTCAGATGCTCCACAATCTCACGCTGGAGCTCACACGACTGAATCTCGAAGTCCAGGAGTTGCGCGCCCGGCTTCAGCAAACGGACGCCAATCTCGAAGAACTGAAGAAGCGCGAACGGGCGCTTGAATCCCTGGCGGTTCTGAAAGACTCGTCGAAGCCCACCTCCTAGCCCGGGCATGACCGGAAAACTGAAACTCGGTTTCGTGGTCCAGCGCTACGGCCTCGAAATCGCCGGTGGGGCCGAGTACCACTGCCGGCTCATCGCTGAACTCCTGCGCGACCACGCGGAGGTGGAGGTATTCACCACCTGCGCGCTCGACTACGTGGAGTGGAAGAACCACTACGAGGAAGGCGAGACGGTTCTGAACGGGGTGCGGGTGAGGCGCTTCAAAGTGGAGAAGCAGAGAGAGATCCTGCGCTTCGCGAAACTCTCCGAGCGGATCGCGAGGGCCGACCACACCCGCGAGGATGAAGAAGAGTGGATGGACGCGCAAGGCCCCTTCTCGCCGGCTCTGCGGGACCACGTTCTTGAGACCGCTGCCGCGGGCCGCCACGACGCGCTGATCTATTTCTCCTACCGGTACTGGACCACCTGCAAGACGCTGCGGCCGTCCCGGACACCCGCGCTCCTCGCGCCCACTGCGGAAGATGATGGTCTTTATCGCCTCGATCTTTTTCGCGCTCCTTTCGAAGCGGTGACGCAGTTCGCGTTCAACAGCGTCGAAGAACGGCGGATGCTCGAGACCGCCATGGGGCGGGAGCTTCCGGGCGACATCGTGGGGGTGGGCTCGGCCCTGCCTGCGTCTGTCGATGGAGACGCATTTCGGCAGCGGCACGGCATCGAAGGATCGTTTCTGCTCTACGTGGGCCGTATCGATCTCAACAAGGGGTGTCCTGAACTCTTCGATCACTTCCTGCGCTATCGCGCACAGACCGGGTCGCAACTCAAACTCGTTCTCATCGGCCGCGCCCTGCTCGAGTTGCCCAAAGACGAGTCGATTCGCGCTCTCGGCTTTCTCGAGGACCACGAGAAGTGGGACGCTCTCGCCGCGAGCCTGGCTCTCGCCATTCCTTCAAGGCTCGAAAGCCTTTCCATGGTCACACTCGAAGCGTTCTATGCCGAGCGCCCAGTCGTGGCAAACGCGCATTGCGCCGTGCTGCGTGGCCAATGCCGCCGTTCGGGCGGGGGGCTTTACTACGCGAACTACGATGAGTTCCGCGAGGTCTTGCAGGTCCTCGAGGGTGATGCGGAGTTGCGAGGCCGAATGGGCCGGGCCGGTCACGCCTATTTTGAAACCCACTACGCCTGGCCGGTGATCCTCGACAAATACCTGCGTCTGATCGACGCCGCGCGCAAAGCTCCGAGGGCCGCGTGAGACCGCGCGCGATTCACCAGGTATTAGCCGCCCTCGCCTATGGCGACGCCATCGGCAACGAAGCTCTCGCCATCCGGAAACACCTTCGCGCCCGGGGTTTCGAATCCGAGATCTTCGCGGAGAAGGTGCACCCGAAGATGGCCGGCCTCGCCCATCCCCTTTCCGAATACGACGAGGCGGCGAAGGGTGACACGCTTTGCATGTTCCACTTCTCGATCGGGAGCGCTGCATCCTCGCTCGTGTTCCACCGCAACGATCCGCTCATCTGCGTGTACCACAACATCACGCCGCCGGAGTTCTTCTTTCCATTTCACCCGCATCTGGCGCGGCTTTGCTATCACGGTCGACGGGAGCTCAAAGCTTTCGCCTCACGATCGGTTCTCGGGCTTGGGGACAGCGAGTTCAATCGAAAAGAACTCGAAGCGGCGGGCTTTAAACCCACGGGCGTCCTCCCGATCGTCATGAACTGGGAGCGCTACTCCGAGCCGCCCAGTGCCGTGATGATGGAGCGGCTCACCGGCTTTCCCGGCCCCACCGTTCTCTTCGTCGGCCGGATTGTGCCGAACAAGAAGGTCGAGGACGTCCTTACCTCCTTCGCCGCTTTCCAGAGGCATCACGCGCCGGAGAGCCGTCTCCTTCTCGTGGGTGACTCGGTCGGACACGAGAAATACCTGCGTCGCCTCCTCGAGCTCGTGCGTTCGCTGCGTGTGAAGAACGTCATCTTCACCGGCCAGGTGAGCCAGGGCGACCTCATCGCCGCTTACCGGTCGTCACAGGCTTTCCTCTGCCTTTCCGAGCACGAGGGGTTTTGTGTTCCTCTCCTCGAGGCCATGCACTTCGGCCTGCCCGTGCTGGCTTTCGACGCGGCCGCGGTGAGGGAAACCATGGCGGGTGGTGGCCTGCTGCTCGAAGACAAGGATCCGCGGATCGTGGCCGCGTCGCTCGATCGCGTTCTGAGCGATTCGGCCTTCCGCGGGCAGGTGCTGGCAAGTCAGGCCCGCACACTCGCCGCGGCGAAAGCCACCGACTTCGGGGCGCTCCTCGAAGGCCACGTCGCGACTGCGGTCGAATCGGCCAGGCGCGCGTCATGAAGTTCCGTGAGGTCCATCAGATCGTGGCCGCCCTCTCGCCAGGGGACGCGGTCTGCAACGAGGCACTCGCGTTTCAAAGAATCCTGCGCGCCCGCGGGTACGCGAGCGAGATCTACGCCTACGCCCTTGCTCCGGAGATGGCGGCCTTGGGCAGGCCCGTCTCCGATTACTCGAAGCGGCCGCACTCCCCCGAAGCCGTCTCGATCCTGCACTTCGCGATCGGAAACCCCGCGGTTCAGGCTGTCCTCGCGCGCTCCGAACCGCTCATCCTTCGCTATCACAACATCACGCCGTATGAGTTCTTCCTCGGTTTCAACGGGCACCTCGTGGGCCTGTGCTACCACGGGGCACGACATCTCTCGGCCTTCGCGTCGCGCACCACGCTTGGCCTTGCGGTCAGCGAATTCAACCGTCTCGACCTCGACCGCGCGGGTTTCGCGCGCACCGCCGTCCTCCCCCTCGGCATGAACCTCGCGACCCTCGACGAAACACCCGATCCCGTGGTCAAGGCGCGTTTCGAGGATGGGCGCAAGAACCTGATCTTTGTGGGCCGCGTCGCTCCGAACAAGAAGATCGAAGATCTGGTTCGCGCGTTCTGCGCTTACCAACGATACGTGGAACCCGAGAGCCGCCTCTTCATCGTCGGCGAGGGGCGGGGTTTCGAGAACTACACGAGACGGCTGGATGAACTCGTGAGCCACCTCAGAATCGACGAGGTGGTCTTCACGGGCGCGGTGACCCAGAGTGAATTGAACGCCTACTATCGTCTTTCAGACGCGTTCCTTTGCCTCTCCGAACACGAGGGGTACGGCGCCCCTCTCATCGAGGCCATGCACTTCGGCCTCCCCGTGATCGCCTTCGACGCGGGTGCGGTGAAGGAGACGCTGCGCGGCGGCGGTGTCATCCTTGGCGAGAAGAACCCGGAGGAGATCGCCGAGCTTCTGGGCCTGGTGGTTGCGCAAGGCCCCACACGTGACGCCGTCCTCAAGACGCAGGCCTCGGCTCTTGAGAAAATCCGCTCCGTGGATACAGCCGCCCTGCTCGAACAAGCCCTGCGCACCGTCGAGGAGAACGCATGAGCGCTCCTCGGGGTGTCGACGTAGCCCGGATCGTCGACGACATTCGCGACGAGATCACCAAAAGACGCGCCGCCGGCGATCTCACCACTGAAGACATCGAGTGGCTGATCGCGAAGCGGCTCAAAGCCAGCATCGCCAAGGCCAGGATTGACGATGTTCTGGCCGCGCGACTGCTGCACGAGAGCCACGACTGGAATACCGACACGGGGTATCTGATACGGACGAAGCGCTCCGGGTTTCAGGGGAGCCTTGTCCGCGCCGCCAAGTTCGTGGCCCGGCCATTCGTCCGCCTCTACACCGATCACATCCTGAACCGGCAGAGTCAGATCAACCTCGCGATCTGGCACATCCTCATCGATTCGGTCGAACGCAACACCGCGCTCGAGATGGAGGTCAGAAAACTCCGGAAGGAA
>JAYUUU010000019.1:0-3236 GCA_043754395.1 Vicinamibacteria bacterium | reverse complement strand
CGATCAGGGGCTCGACGATGCGCGGGGAAAGTGAGAGCACGCCGAACGTCGATAGAGCAAGAGTCGCGCTGTGCGCGAGTGTGAACACGCCGGTTTGAACCAGGAGTGTCTTCATGTCGCGGCCGCCAAGAAACAAGGCGAGGACGAAGAGGATGTGATCGACGCCCAGAGGCACGATGTGCTTGAAGCCGAGGGCCACATAGTTCCAAAGGCCTGCATCCGCCTCTCCCGCGGTCAGTTTGATGCGTGGACACTCCTCGCCGGGAAGGCAGATGTGGAACTCCTTGCGTCCGGTCCCCGCGTCTTCAAATGTCAGCTCGATCGCGGGAAAGGCGCGTGAGGCGAAGAAGTGGATCTCCTTCCCGTCTCGCGGCACCTGACCCTGGAGGCGCGCCTCCAGACCGAAGACATCCACCCCGAGACGCTCGGGACGCGGCCTGGACCGGGGGAACGAAATCGTGAACTCGAGGGGCTTGCCGTCCACTCTCACTCTCAGCCGCCTTGAAAGCAGCCGACGCAGGCCTTCTTCAGCCGCTTGGAAATCGGCGTCGCTCATGGCAAGCAGAGTCTTCGCGGCTTCCTCGGGAGCGATCGTGGGATCGACGCCGAGGGCCAGGGCATCGAGATCGAGGCGAAGCGTCGCCTCGAAAGTGCGGCTGGCGTCAATCCGCAGTGTGGTGGCCGTTCGTTCGAATGTGTGCGCCTGCGCCCTTTGGCTCGTGAAGAAGAGGAGGAGCAGTCCCAGAGCCGCGGCTCCGTGGATCCAAAGGCTTCGCACTAAGATCGGCGCCAACACGAATCGCGCCCTCGGCACGTCTTTGGGATGAATCACGAGGCGGCGATTATGGAGGAACAATGGCCGAGAAAGATAAGCCTCTGACGTTCGTCGAATGGGTCATCGTGATCCTCGCGTCGCTCGGCTTCGCGTTCGACACGTACGAGCTCCTGATGCTGCCGCTCGTTCTTCCTCCCGCGATCATGGCGCTCGGCGGATACAAGTTCGGCTCGCCCGAGTTCGGCATGTGGCGCGACTTGATGTTCTACATGCCCGCGGTTTGCGGCGGCATCTTCGGTCTGCTCGGAGGTTATCTGACCGATCGCTTCGGCCGACGCGCGGTTCTCGTCGGCAGCATTCTTCTCTACGCGGGCTCCGCCGGTGCCTCCGCTTTCGCGACCACACTGCCCACGTTGCTTGTTTTGCGCTGCATGACCTTCGTCGGCGTGTGCGTCGAGTTCGTGGCCGCGGTCGCATGGCTTGCCGAACTCTTCCCGAACCCAGGCCGGCGAGAGAGGATTCTCGGAATCACCCAGGCCTTCTCATCCCTCGGCGGCGTGATGGTGACGGCGTTTTTCACCTGGGTCGCTAAGAACGGCGACTCGCTGCCCGCGATCGGCGGAAGCCACGAACCCTGGCGCTACACGCTGATGTCGGGTCTCATTCCTGCTCTGCCCCTGATCATCCTGCGTCCGTTCCTGCCCGAGTCCCCGGTGTGGATGGAGAAGCGCAAAGCCGGCACGCTCAAGCGACCGAGCCTCGCCGCGATCTTCGCGCCCGCCCTAAGGCAGACCACGACGATCAGCACGCTCATCTTCGCCTGCTCCTTGGGAGCCGCGTTCGGCGCGATTCAGCAGATGCCGCAGATCGTCCCCGGCCTTGCCGAGGTGAGCGCTCTCCCGCGGCCGCAGCAGCAGGTGATCGTGGGCGAGGTGCAGTTCGCTCAGGAGATGGGCGGCCTCACTGGTCGCATCGCTCTCGCCGTCCTCGCCTTGTTCATTGTTTCGCGCCAGCGGCTTTTGCGCACTTTCCAGATTCCCGGGCTCATCATCGTCCCTCTCGTCTTCTACTACGCGATCGACAGCTCGGTATCGACGGTGAAGATCGGTATCTTCCTCGCGGGCTTCTTCACCGTGGCCCAGCTCAGTTTCTGGGGAAACTACCTGCCGCGCGTTTATCCGACGCACCTGCGCGGAACCGGCGAAAGTTTCGCGGCCAATGTGGGTGGCCGTCTGATCGGGACCTTCGCGGCGGTGGTGACGGGACGTCTGGCTCTGCTGATGCCGGGCGGCACGCCATTCGCGCGGCTGGCGCTTGCCGCCTCGGCCGTGGCTCTCACCATCTACACGGTTGGTTTGATCGCAAGCTTCCGACTGCCGGAGCCGACCGCCGAAAACCTGCCCGATTGAGGGTAGCGCGGAACGACTATCTCGGCGTGCGATCAAGCACCGCGCGCTGCGGCTTCTCAACGCCGGCCAGAACTAACGAATAGCTGGTGCTGCGCCCTCCCGCCGCATCCTTGACGAGCACGCCGCGGAGGACCAGATCCTCGATATCGCGAAGGGCGGTGTCCTGCGAACACTTGGCAAGCGCCGCCCACTTCGAGGTGCTGAGCTTGCCGTCGAAACCGTTCAAGAGCCGATTGAGGACGAGACGCTGCCGCTCATTGAATGAGGTGCTGCGGGAGTGGTCCCAGAAGCGCGCCTTGGTGAGCACAGAGGCGAGTGCGGTTTCGGCGGCGGCGAGCGCTCTATCCAGACCGGCCAGAAACCACTCGAGCCATGACGTGACGTCGAGGCCTCCCTTCTGCGTCTTCTCCAATATGGCGTAGTACGAGTCGCGTTCGGCGCGAATCTGCGCGGACATGCTGTAGAAGCGTTGTGGCGAGTGTTCGGATCTGGCGAGAGCCATGTCCGCGATCGCACGAGCGATGCGGCCGTTCCCGTCGTCGAAGGGGTGAAGGGTGACAAACCATAGATGGGCGATCCCGGCCCTGATGACGGGGTCGCTCGTCGCTCTGGCTTCGAACCAGTCGAGGAACACCCTGGTCTCTCCTTCGAGGCGACGCGCGGCGGGGGCCTGGTAGTGGACTCGCTCGCGGCCGAGCGGCCCCGAGACTACTTGCATGGGTCCCGTGCGGTCGCCTCGAAAGCCGCCCACCCTGATGCGCCTCATCCCGCTGCGACCGGTCGGGAACAGCGACGCATGCCAGGCAAAGAGACGCTTTCGAGTGAGGGGCTTCTGATAACTCTGGGTCGCGTCGAGCAACATATCGACCACGCCGTCCACTTCCCTGTCGGCTCGGGTGAGACCCCCGATATCCATGCCCAGGCGGCGCGCCACCGAAGAGCGGACCTGGTTTTTGTTCAGAACCTCGCCTTCGATCTCGCTCGATTTCACGACGTCTTCGGTGAGGGTCTGCAGCACCGCCTCGGACCGAAGGTCGAAGCCCAGGGCTTCC
>JAYUUU010000018.1:0-3006 GCA_043754395.1 Vicinamibacteria bacterium | reverse complement strand
TGGCACGAGCTGATCTCCAGAAGCCGCCGTTTACGGAATGGTTCGACCCTCAGTACTCGGGCTACCAGCCTGTGGCGGAGACCGTGGAGAAACTCCGTGCGCCCCTCAAGGGGGTGAGTGTTGAAGCGTACTTCGGCACGTGGTGCGGAGACTCGAGACGGCAAGTCCCCAGACTGCTGAAGCTCCTCGACGCCGCGGGATTCGACGAGAGGCGTCTCACCATGGTGGGCCTTTCTGATCGGACGATGGAGTTCAAGAAGGCGCCAGGTGGCGCCGAAGTCAAGCGGCGCATTCACCGCACTCCCACCTTCGTCATCCTGCGCGACGGCGCCGAGATCGGCCGCATCGTGGAAACGCCCGCGACATCGCTTGAAGCCGACCTGCTCGCGATTCTTTCAGGCCACGGGCCGGAGACAAGGTATGGGTCCGAGGCGTGGGTGCACGAACTCTTCACAACGCGTTCGGTAGCCGAGGCAGAGAAAACGCTCGAATCCGCGGCACCTGAAATCTCGAAACGCGGCGACCCCGACTCCCTTTGGCACTATGCGGAATTCGATCTGCTTCGGAACGGACGCGCCCGCGAGGCGAAAGCAGTGCTCGATCTTCACTTGAAACTGAACCCGAGGTCCGTCGTGGGTCTCATCCTCCTCTCGGAAGCGCTGAGCTCGATGGGTCGCAGGGATGCCGCCGTCGAAGCCATCGACCGCGCGATCGCGATCGACCCCACAAACAACCGGGCCCAGCGCGCGGCCGCGAAAATCAAGGCGCCGCCCCCTCAGCCCTGAGGAGGAGGCGCGATCGCGTCGGTGAGCGGGCCCTTCAGTTCATCGTAGACGCGGTGCAGGTACCAGGAGACGAGGTAGAGGTCGAACTGCTGGTTTATCTTCGGATCGTCGCCGGTGATGCGCGTGCGCAGCTCGCTCAGCCTGGGTGAAATCGCGGCGATTGCCTGCTTCGGCGTGAGCCCCTTCGCATGCGACTCCTTCCCTGCTCTGAGCAGTTCGCGAAAAACCTCCATCGTCGAGTGCAGCAGCGCCTTGTCGCGCAGCGGCTCGCCGTGTCCGGGCACGATCAGTGTGCTGTCAAGGGCGTCGATCTTCTCCAGAGCCTGCAGCCACCCCGTGGGATAAACCCCGAGAGCGAAGGCCACAGGATTCACCAGGAGGTCGCCGGTCACCACGATCTTCTCCTTGGGCAGATACAAGAAGGCGTCGCCCGGCGTCACCGCGCGGCCCTGATTCAGTATCCGAATCTCGCGCCCGCCCAGATGGAGTGTGAGGCCTTCACCAAAAGTCACATCCGGAAAAGTGTGGGTGACGGATCGCTTCTGGTCGAGGAAGAAGCGGCCCGTCTTGAGGGCGGACCTCATGCGGTCCAGATTCGCGTGTGGGGGTGTCGTGGTTTCGGCCGTGGCCACTCGCTTCGCGAGATCGTCAAGATAGCCCGGCAGTTGCTCGTCGATTCCGGGCTTGTTGAACGCGAGTGCCGGCCCCATCATCATCTCGCGCGTCTTTTCGTGCGCGATGACACGCAGGTCCGGATAGGCGCGCCGATAGACCTCGGTGCCGTACCAATGGTCCCAGTGCCAGTGGGAGTTGACGACATACTTCACCGGCTTGTCGGTGAGCTTTCGAATCTCGGCGAGAACCGCTTCTGCCGCGGCTGGCGTTCCGTTGGTGTCGAAGACCAGAACGCCTTCGGGCGAGAGTATCGCCACCGAGTTGCCGTCGAAACCCATGTCACCGTAGGGAGGTGTCACGAAAACATAAACGCCTTCCGCCGCCTGGATGCGTTTGGGCGGTTCGTGAGTCGGCGCCTGAATGGCCGTAGCCAGCAGCGAGAAACCAAGAGCGGCGAAAAATGGCAAATCCATAGCTCGCGCGATTGCAAGCGGTGTGCCGCGCAAAACTCCGCGAGAAAACCCGCGAAATGGCGCAGCAGAGTGCCGGGAGCGGACGTCTCTCGTCCCACAAGCGGGCACCGCGCCGGGGTCGAGATCTAGACTTGACCCACTGTGGCCGATAGACGACGCCTTCGCCCATGGATCCTCGGCGGAGCGATTCTCCTCATCGGCATGGCTGCCTTTCGGATGGCCGCGGGCTACGCCGAAGAACGGATCGCCCAGAGAATCGGGGCCGAAGCCACGAAGCTGGGCGTCGAAATCCGTTACGCCCGGCTGCGGGTCGGAGTGTTCCCGCCCTTCCGGATGTCCGAGGTGGTGATCGCACGGCCCGGTCAATGGACGATTCGCATCGACGGCCTCACCATGCATCCGCGCTTCCGCGGGTCTTCAGGGTACGGCCTACTCGCCGGAGTGTCCCTGGATCGAATCACCGTGACTCTTCCCGCGGAATTCGAGGCTCAAGTGAATCCGACGGTTTGGGAGATCGATCGACGGCACGCCCTTCTCGAAGGGCCGGTAAAAGGGCTGACCTTCAACACCGGCTCCGGTCCGCGCGGGCGTACCTACGACCTGCGCGCTCAGCAGCTGAGCCTCGATGCACTGGGAGCGATCGCGGTGGAGGGTGCTCGCTCGAAAAACCTCGGCCCGGTGAATGCCGATGCTCACGCCGAGGGCGATCCACGCACCGACTTCCAGGCGACCTGGCGTTTCGCGGGCTTCGGCGGAGAGGCGAGCGGTAGTCTCATCGTCCTCCCCGGTAAGCCCGAGCCCAAGACTCAGCTCCAGGCCTCGCTCAAAGACCTCGACTTCGGACACGTCCTCCGTTCCCTCGGCCTCGATGTCGCTGATTCGCCGGACTCGCTCGGATCTCTTTCGGGAACGCTGAGCGCGAGCGGGATTCTGAGCGACCCCGCGACCCTCGACGTGATCCAGAACCTGCGCTTCACCGCGCCGAAACAAAAGCCGATGGAGGTCCTGCGCGTCCGCGGCGACTTCTCGCACGAGGTGACGACGAACTCGGGCGCCCGAAAAACCATTCTCGTCTCCCCCGCCTCGGCTAACTTCATCGCCATCGGTGACGTGCCGCCGCTCTTCATCCGCGC
>JAYUUU010000017.1:0-3048 GCA_043754395.1 Vicinamibacteria bacterium | reverse complement strand
TACTTGGCCTTTGATCCCGTCGCAGGCCCTCGTACCCGCTCCCTGGTTCGGCGTCAGGTGTTTGGGCTCGCCGTCGCTTTCGTCCTGATTTCCGGGTTTCTGGCTGTCCTCGCTCTTGTTTACCTGCGGGATCACGCGATCCTCGCGACCAAGCGTGTGACAGAATCGTTCGCCCAGGCCATTCAGGAGCAAACGGAACGCAGCATCCAAGGGGTCGATCAGGCCCTCCAACTCGTCCAGGGCGGGCTTTTGGCGCTCACCGCCTCGGGGCGTCTGAACCAGGAGTCGGCCAGTCGTCTCTTGTTCGAACGGTCGAACGACCTCCCATTCTCGAGCGGATTGTTTGTGCTGAGTCCGGAGGGACGCATCGTTTTCAGCTCCCAGCTTCATAACCTCGGCCTCGACCTCAAGGACCGGGCCTACTTCCAGATCTGCCGCGATGAGCCAGGGATCCGTTTTTACGTCGGCGATCCGGTGCGCGGCGGACCGACTGGAACCTGGGCCCTGCCCGCGACCCGGCCGCTACGCTCCGCCGAGGGCGCCTTTACCGGCGTCATCGTGGCGCGCATGCAGCCCGATTACTTCGATCACGTGTGGCGAACCATCAAGATCGGGGAAGACAGCTCCATCTCCCTTTTACGCCGCGACGGTGTCCTCATGATGCGCACGCCATTCGACGATCTGGCGATGGGAAGAGCGTTCAAGGATCACGCCCTGTTCACCGCCAAGCTTCCTTCGAGTCCCACCGGCACCTACGAGAGCGTGAGCGTTATCGACGGCGTGGAACGCATCTTCGCGTACCGGACCTTGTCAGCGTATCCCGAATTCGTCGTGGTCGTGGGTCAGTCTTACCGGGTGGCTCTCGCTTCTTGGCGGCATCTTGCGGCTCTCGCACTCGGCATCTGGACGGTGGCCTCGGTCGCCGTCATGCTTCTCGCCTCTTTCCTGACCAAGGCATGGCAAAAGGAGGTCCAGAGCGAGGCACAGGCCCAACTGATGTCGGAGCGGCTTGCCATGGCGACGAGGGCGACATCGGTCGCGGTATGGGATTGGGACGTGCCGACAAACAGGATGTACGCGAGCCCAACCTATTTCTCCATGCTGGGGAGCGATCCCGAAGAACAGCTCGCCGGGAGTGATAAGTGGTTGGAACGCGTTCATCCGGACGATCGGGCGGAGGTGGCCCGCACCTTCGATGCCGCCCTCGCTGGAGAGGTCGCGTCGTATAGGTACGAGGCGCGTCTCAGGCACGCAGACGGTTCCTACCGATGGGTCAGCTCGATCGGGACGGTGCAGGGCAGAGGGAAAGACGGAAGGGCGACACGCATCTCGGGCACAAGGGAGGACATCACCGAGCGCAAGCGGATCGAGGAAGCGCTGCGGTTAAGCGAGCAAAGACACCGGGCCATCGTCGACGCCGAGCCCGAGTGCGTGAAAGTGGTGAGGTCGGACGGAGCGCTGATCGAGATGAATGCGGCCGGCCTTGCCATGCTCGAAGCAAGCTCGCTCGATGAGGTCAAAGCACGTTCGCTGCTCGAGTTCGTCCGGCCAGAGTATCGAAAAGCCTTCGGAGACCTCCATCGGCGAGCTCTTGCGGGCAAAACCGGGGTGCTCGAGTTCGAGGTTACAGGACTCCGCGGAACCAGGCGATGGCTCGAAACGCACGCGGCGCCTTTGCCCGATGCCGACGGTGGCGTCACGATGATGCTCGGAATCACCAGGGACATCACGGCGCGGAAACAAGCCGAGGCGGCCCTAGGAGAGAGCGCCCAACGTGTCCGGATTGCGATGCAGGCCTCGAATGTCGGCCTTTGGGACTGGGACTTGAACTCAGGCGTCATCGTCTTTTCTCCTGAATGGAAACGCCTCCTGGGCCACGACGGCGACGAAATAGGCAACGACTTCGACGAATGGAAGAAACGGATCCACCCGGACGATCTCGAGACGTCGCTCGATCGCGTGCAGGAATACATCGCCCATCCCGCGGGGGCGTACGAGGCCGAATTCCGAATGAGACACAAGGACGGCTCCTGGCGCTGGTTCTTCGCGCGGGCCGAGATCTTCCGCGAGACCGATGACGCGCCCGCTCGCCTCCTGGGCGGGCATTCCGATATCACCGCCAGAAAACTCGCCGAGGAGACCTTGCGCGATTCATTGCGGGAAAAGAGCGCGCTTCTCAAAGAAGTTCACCACCGCGTGAAGAACAACATGCAGGTGGTCGCAAGCCTCCTTCGGCTTGAGGGAAGCAGGAGCGGGCACCCTGCCACCCAGGGCGTGCTCAAAGACATGCAGACCCGCATCCAGGCGATGGCCGTGCTTCACGAGACGCTTTATCGGACCGGGAACTTCGCCAAGATCGACCTGGCCAGATACTTCCGGCAGGTCATCAACAATCTCGCCCGTTCCCGAGCGGGCGCTACGGGTGACGTGCAACTCCATTTTGACCTCGCTCCGGTAAGCGTGGAACTCGACCAGGCCACTCCCTGCG
This sequence comes from Vicinamibacteria bacterium, assembly GCA_043754395.1. Classification (GTDB taxonomy): domain Bacteria; phylum Acidobacteriota; class Vicinamibacteria; order Fen-336; family JAGNNV01; genus JAGNNV01. The sequence goes on along the minus strand of JAYUUU010000017.1, from coordinate 560 downwards.
GACTCATCATCAACGAGCTGGTGTCGAACGCGTTCAAACATGCCTTCCCGGCGGGGAGGTCAGGTGGGGTGTGGATCGAATTGCGTGAGCTCGAGGGGGGCGCGTTGAGCCTGCGGGTGAGCGACGACGGCGTGGGCCCGCCCGCGGACATGGAAACAAGACGCGCCGGGTCGCTCGGATTGCAGTTGGTGTCCGACCTCGCTCGACAACTGAACGGCAGCCTGGCCACTGGTCCCGGTTCGTCCTTTGAAGTGACTTTTAGCCCGCGTCGTGGCCCACACACCGGCGAGATCCCGCGCCCTTCCGAGTCAAAGGGGGCTTGAGGCTCCACACCCTCCGGGCTTGCCAACGAGGGGCGGTTCCTTGACGCTGTCGATCCGGGGCGCATAGAATCATCCGCTTCCCGAAAGTGGGCTCCTCCAAAGACTTTGGAGGCCGTTAGCCCCGAGAATCGAGGAAGAAAATCTAAGAATAGAAGAGGCTTTACCCTTTCCATGTCCGATGCCGAACTGAACCCCTACGCGCAAACCCCGATGGATCCTGAGGAGTACGAACGACTC
>JAYUUU010000016.1:0-4267 GCA_043754395.1 Vicinamibacteria bacterium | reverse complement strand
TTGCCCCCGACCTTTCCAATGTCGCCGACCGTGGCTTTAAGTGGCTCCTCACGCCGGCCCACGATCGCGACCCGCGCCCCAAGGCCGGCGCACTTGAGCGCCATGGACCGGCCAAGACCTGTGCCGCCTCCCGTGATCAGGAGGGTACGGTCTTCGAGCAGGCCCGGGCGGAAGGGACTTCGGTCAACTGGAATCATGGGCCGAGGTTATCGCGCCATGCGCGGCGAGGGTGTTGCCTTCGAGTGCGGGCGGCCTAGCAGCCCGTGGTGAAAGTCTGCCGGCATTCGACGAACGCTGCATCCCGCCTGGCTTCTTCGTTCAGGAGCCCGAATGTTCCCGATATTCGGGCCCTTCGGCTCATCGCCAGCCGGGCGCATCGCTCGTCTCGGTGCTGGCGCGAAGCCTGCCCTCGGGGCACGGCACACTTTCACCACGGACTGCTAAGCGCGAACGATGAGCGGTTTGACGAGGGCCATGAGGATCAGAACCAGGCCAAACGTGCACACCATCGCGGCGCCGGTGGGCAGGTCGAGCAGGACCGATAGGTAGATGCCGAGAGCCGACACGATGGTCCCCATGGTCCACCCAATCGCCAGGCGCTTTCCGATGTGTTGCGAGTAAAGCATCGCCGCGACCGATGGGACGATCAGGTAGCAGAACACGAGCAACACACCGGCGATCGAGACTGAAGATGTGACCACGAAGCCGAACGAGGCGTAGAAGAGAAAGTCCCAGAAGCGCACGTTGAGCCCGCTCGCTTCCGCCTTGTCGTGATCCATCGAGATGGCGAGGAACTGTCGTCTGAAGATGTAGTGGAACAGGCCGACCGCGGCATACAGAGCAGCGGTGTTCCGGACTTCCGGCCAGGACACCGCGAGGATGTTGCCGACGAGCATGTCCTTGAGGTGCTCGCTCTCCGAGGTGGCCTTGCTCATGGCCAGGATGGCCGCGGCCGAGGCCACCGCGTATGAGATGCCGATGATCGCCTCCTGTGGGATCCTCGCTTTCTTCGACCGGATAGACGCGAAGATCGCGGCTCCAATGAACGTGAAGAGGAGGCTGATCCAGTAGGTCCAGGGGCCGTGGGGATCTCCGTCGGTGAAAGGGAGGAGCAGGGCGACCGTACTTCCAAGTGCTGCGATCTGGGCGAGCGAGAGGTCGACGAAGATCACCCCCCGCTCGACGACGTGCACGCCGAGGTAGGCGTGGATGCCGGTGAGGATCAGGCTCGCGGCGAAGGGAGCGGCGAGGAACTCGAGGACGGTGGTGTCCATCGTTCAGTGTCCAGCAGCTTTGAGGGCGGCCACCAGGAGTTTGACATCGTGATCGAAGAGGGTGATGTAATCCTTGATGTCTTTCTCTCCGCCCACCGAAGGTGAAAGAACCACCACCGCACCGCCCGTTTCGCGCGCGACCGACTGTGGCGTCTTCAAGTCGAAGTAGGGCTCCACCAGAATGATCGACGCCTTCACCTTCTTCATTTCCGCGATCAGGGCGATGGTGTGCTGGGGTGAGGGCGGAATGCCGGGTTTGGGTTCGACGTATCCCATCACGTCGAGACCAAAACGGTCCACGAAGTTCGGCCACGAGCGGTGATACGTGACGATCTTCGCTCCCTTGTATGGCGCCATCGCGGCGTCCCACCGTTTCTCGGCCTCGGCGAGGCGCTTGTCGAAGTCGCTGAAGCGTTGCGCGAAGAACGCGGTATCCGCGGGCTGGAGTTCGGACAACTTCGCCTGAATGGCCTGGGCGATCCGTCGGCCATTGCCGGGATCGAGCCAGTAGTGGGGATTCCCGAACGGATGAACGTCTCCCATGGCCCTCGTGATCTGGCCCTGCGGGGTGTCGAGGATACGGACGGTCAGCGAGGCGTCGAGATAGCCGGGCGAACCGGGTTGGATCTTCGCGTTGCGGCTTTGCTGGAGAAGCGGGGGCAGCCAGCCCACTTCCATCTCGCGGCCGACGACGATCAGCAGTTGGGCGGCGTGCAGTTTCAGGATGAAGCTCGGCTTCGCCTCGACGAAGTGCGGGTCCTGATAACCCTTCGCGATGGCGTCGACGCTTATCCGGTCGCCGCCCACCTCACGCGTCAGGGAAGCGAGATCTTCGGTGCTGGTGACGACCTTGAGGCCCGCATCGGCGCGCATCGCGAGGCCGGGCAGGCCGCAAACCATGATGGCGGAGAGAATGGCAGAGCGTAGAAACATGGGCCTACTCCTAGAAAGGGTGGGCGCCGTGGGCGCCGATGGAGAAGAGGAACTGGAAGAGGAACTCGTTCGCGCGCGGTCGGCCGTCGCCGAAGCGCGTGTGGCGATACTGGCCGCGAATGAGGGAAAACTCACTCGGCTTGTAGGTCATGAGGAGCGAGGCGCCCCGGTCCTTGACCGAAGGATCGATCGCCCGTTCAGCGGTGTCGAAACGCGCCCCGGCGGTCCAGCGCCGCGCGAACTGATACTCGAGATACCCGTAGGCGCCGAAAGACGACGGGCCCGCAAGCTCGGTATGGCGGCTCCAGGCGACCTCGCCCCGGGCGAGCAGGTGCGTGTAGATCGAGCGTCTCAAGGGCCGATAGCGGAATGTGGCGTCCGCACCGAAGAGGCGAGTGGTTTCGCCCCCTCCCGCGTCGTTGTGCCCGCGCGCCCATGAGGCGCCGAGGTCGAGGTTTGTGGACTCGGTGAGGTCGCGATAACCGCGGAGGTGAGAAACGTAGGCGAGGTCTGTGCGTTTCTCCGCCCGGAAAATCGCCGACTCTCCCCGGTACACCTGGCCGGTAGCTTCGAGGAACGCGAAGCTATTAGGGAACAGGCGCGAGACCGAGATGCCCGAGTCGCCCAATCCCTCTTCGCCGCCGAGAAGGTTCTGGATCATCAGCGGCCGATCCGCGAAAGGAAGGACATGATTGTGGGTGGCGTTGATCTTCCCAAAGGCGTCACGCATCTTTCCCACCTTCATGAGCAAGCCGCCCGGCAGCGTCGGGAACGTGATGAAGGCCTCTTCCACGCCGACCTCCTCGGGCCCAAACGTCAGGAAAACGTCGGCGCGCGCGTATGGATCGACGATCGCCTGGAAGGAAACCTCCGCCTCGTGGAATTCGAGTGAGGGCTCGCCGCCACCCGGACTCTTTCCGGCAGCCCCGATGAAGTCCCCGATCGCGGCGATGTCTGGATTGAACAGCTTCGATGATAGGGAAGGAGGTGCTGCCAACGGAGCGGACGCGGCCACCGGCGCTTCCGCGGGCACGTTGGTTGCGGCCCCCGAAGGCGTTCCGCTTTCCACGGCTTTGAGCCGGGCTTCAAGCGCTGCGATGCGACTCGAGAACTCCAGACGCAGGGCCTCGACTTCGGCCCGCAGTCGATCGGCTTCGGTGGGCTGCGCGAACGTAGGACTCGCAAAAGCGAGCACGGCAAGAAAAAAGGGAACTCGAACGTCGAACATGGGGGCCTCCTCCTGGAGATGCCACGAAAACCTCGAACCCGCTCCGAAGGAATGTCCCCACGAACGGGGATTCCGCCGGCCAGGGGCCGGGGCGCGGGACTAAATCGCGCGGAGGCTTGAAGGAGGCGCTCGACCGGGCGAGGAGGGTCGCTCAGCCCAGTGTCGGGCGACGGCGTTCTCCGGGAGCGGGAGCCTTACCGGTACGATGCGACAGGCGAGAACCACTCCGTCTTCGACGCGTGAAGCTACGGGGCTTGCGGTGCACGCGTCACAGTGGGGCCGCGACTGGAGGTGACATGCGAAGTCGTGGTGAAGCAATGGCGCCACCACCGAGACGAGGGCGTAGAGGCCCAGGATGAGCATCCAGGCCCAGGTCCTTCGTCGCGTTAGAGAGGCAGCCACGTTGCCAGTATAGACATGGCTCGTCGTCCGGCGCCTTGCGAGCGGCGCAGCCTGTCTTTTCGAGCGCGCCCGCGGACTCCGCAGAGCCATCAACCGCCCGCGAGCTTGTGCGGAATCCGCTTCTCTCGCAGGACAGTCTGGACGGCTTCCCTCCGGTCGCCCTGAAGCTCGATATCGAGATCCTTCAAAGCACCCCCCGTGCCGCATCGCGTCTTCAGGAGTTTGGCGAGCGCTTCGATTTCACTCGGCGTTCCGGGCACATCCGCGATGACGGTGACGACACGGCCCGAAGCTCTCTTCTCAAGCCGGATCCGAGCGCCCTTCGTCTTGCGCTCCATCTCGGCCGCGAGAGCTTTTGGCGAGGGCGCCTCCGCACCTTCAGTCGAATACGCCAGACGTGTTTTTTGGGTCATGTGATCCACGAGCGAAG
>JAYUUU010000015.1:0-8300 GCA_043754395.1 Vicinamibacteria bacterium | reverse complement strand
GGGGGGGCCCATTATCCGCTGGGTTGGCGCCTCACGCCCCCTATACTCGGACGAACCAAAGGCACGCCCGTGACGAACGAGATGGACGCCCTGAAAGCCGAACTCGCCGCGGTGCGGCAAGAACTGGAGGATCTTCGCCTCCAGTTCCCGGATGCCCTGGTCGAGGGCGATCTCGCCACCGAGCGCGTCCTCTACATGAACCGCCTCGCCTGCCAGGTTTTCCGCTTCTCACCGGACGATGTCGCCAACCTGACGGCGAAGGAGATCTTCGCTGAGGGCGATTACCTGCGGGCGCAGACGGACACACGCGAGCGCCTGACGCGAGGCTACGCGGAGGGAGGGGGCAAGAACTACGTTCGCAGCCAGAAGCAGGACCTGCGCGAGTTCAACATGCGCCGGAAGGACGGCTCGGTGTTTCCCGCGGAAGTCCAAAGCGTCTTCATCGTGGATGCGGAGGGCCACCCGCGCCGGATCCGCACCCTGGTGCGGGACATTACCGCGCGTAAGGAACTCGAAGCCAGGCTCGAGGAGCTGAGCTTCCGCGATCCGCTGACCGGCTGCTTCAATCGACGCTACCTCGAGAAACGCCGGGCCGATCTCGAGCACGAGAGCGCCCATTGGGCTTGCCTGTTGTTCGATCTCACGGGATTCAAGAACATCAACGACACCTACGGCCACGACGAGGGAGATCGCGTCCTCCAGGGGTTCGCCCATTTCCTCCTGCGGGTGCATCGCAGCGAAGACATCCTCGTGCGCCTTGGAGGCGATGAGTTCGCGCTCATCATCAAGACGGCGTCGCATGCGGAGGGGCATGCGGTGGGCGAACGGGTTGTCGCGGTAGTGAAAAGCGACAGCCCGGCCGCGGTGAATGTCGGCGTCGCTCTTCGCCTTCCCGGCGAGGACGTCGCCTCGGCCCTCGCCCGGGCTGATCAGGTGATGTACGCCGCCAAGGGTCGGAGCCTTCGCGCCACCCTTCGCTGAGACCGGGGCGAACCCGGCTCGGGGCGGTGTAGCCTCGTCGCGGTGACGCGGCGCATCTTCATCGGTGACATACAAGGCTGCCGCGACGAACTCGAGCGCCTGCTCGCACTGCTTCGCTTCGACACCGCGCAAGACACTCTCGAGCCCGTGGGCGACTTCGTCAATCGCGGCCCCGATTCGCTCGGCGCCCTTCGCCTCCTTAAGTCTCTGGGGGCCGGCGGCGTCCTCGGCAATCACGACCTGCACCTCCTCGCCGCTCGTCGCGGCGCGCGTACCCTGAAAGCCTCCGATACGCTTCAGCCCGTTCTCGATGCGCCCGACTGCGACGAACTTCTCACCTGGCTCCGCGCGAGGCCGTTTATCAAGACCTGGCCCGGCCTCATCCTCGTTCACGCCGGCCTCAGTCCCGCATGGACGGACCCCGTGGCGGAACTCTCGGGCCTCGACCCCAACGTCTCGCACCCAAGCATCGACATCGCCACGCGCGTGCGCTGGTGTGACGAGAAGGGGAACATGCCCGTGCCGGAGGCCGATCCGCCGAACCAACCGGGGTATCAGCGGTGGTACGAGCTTCTCGAAGGCAGGTTCAAGGAGACCATCGTTTTCGGCCACTGGGCGCAGCACGGCCTGATAAAGCGCCCGGGGTTTCGGGGCCTCGACAGCGGCTGCGTCTGGGGCGGACGCCTCACCGCGTGGATCGCCGAAGAGGACACGTTCGTGAGCGTGCCCGCGGTCCGCCAGTATTCGGCGTACTAACCCGGGATTCCGGGCTCAGGCCTGCGATTCGGCCCAGATCTGCCTCGTGACCTTGAGGAGAACGCCGCCACTCACCACGAAGACGACGGTCAGCATCAAGGCAGTGCCCAGACGAGAGGAGTCACCGCCCGCATAAAGGAAGTTGCCGATCGCGAAAAGGGACGACCAGATCACAAGACAACCCGAGATCCAGCCGACAAACGCCGCGCCGATCCGGTTCTCTCGGGCCACCTCCGCCTCGGAGACGCCCGCCGCCTCGCGGATAGCCCGCCATCCCGGGCCCGAAGGCTTCACCTTGCGAACAAAGGCGATGAGTGTCGCGCGATCGGTCGTGGGACCGACGAAGGCGGTGATAAGCCAGCCTAGGGTGGTGATGCCCACCTGGACGATGGTGGTGACGGCGAAGCTCGCGTCGGGCAACATGCGCGGCACCGCCAGGGATGTGACGAGGGAGAGGGCCATGGCCACAATCTCGCACCACGCCGAGACCCGCCACCAGAACCAGCGGGCGACGTAGAGGAGGCCGGTTCCAGCACCGATCGAGAGCAGCACTTGAAACGCCTGCTGCGCGGAACTCATGGTCAGGCTGAGGAGGGCTGCCATTACGTAGAGAAGCACCGTCGATACTCTGCCCGCACTCACGTAGTGCGAATCGGGAGCATCGGTGCGGATGAACCGCCGATAGAAATCGTGGACAAGATAGGAGGAGCCCCAGTTGAGATGGGTCAGGATGGTGGACGAATTGGCGGCGAGCAGCCCACCGATCATGAGTCCCACGAACCCTTCAGGCAGGAACTTGAGCATGGCCGGGAATGCCGAGTCGTGGCCGATGAGCGACGCGTCGGCTTGAGGAAAGGCGGCCTGAATGGAGGCGAGGTCCGGATAAACGATGATCGAGCACAAGGCGGTGATGATCCACGGCCAGGGGCGCAGCACGTAGTGCGCGAGGTTGAAGAAGAGCGTGCCCGCGAGCGCGTCCTTCTCTGACTTCGACGCCAACATCCGCTGTGCGATGTAGGAGCCGCCGCCCGGCTCAGCACCCGGATACCAGTTCGCCCACCAGCTGATCGCGATGGGCATGATAAAGATCATCAGGGCGAGCTCGGACATTGAGAAGTTCGGGAGCATGTCGAGGATCGGCTGTCCCGAACCATTCGAAGCGCCCATCACCGGCTGACCATCCGCCCCCGCACTGACCTGTTGAGTGGCGAGGGCGGCCACGAGTGCCTTGAGCCCGGACCACGCACCCGGATCACCGGTAAGCCGTCGGCCCACCTCCACCAGGGAGAACCACGCCGCCGCGAATACCGCGGTCATCTTGATGAAGAACTGGATCATGTCGATGACGAGCACACCCCACAGGCCCGAATGCGCAGCGAAGGCCACGTTCAGGATCCCGCATATCACAATGGTCTGCATCGCGGACATTCCGAAAAGGATGTTCGCGATCTTGCAGGCGGCGAGCGTCACCATGCCCATGATGAAGCAGTTGAAAAAGAGGCCGAGGTACAAAGCTCGAAAGCCACGCACCACCGAGGCCGATTTTCCGGAGTAGCGGAGTTCGTAGAACTCGAGGTCGGTCAGGACGCCGGACCGCCGCCACAGCCGCGCGAAGAAGAACACGGTCGCGACGCCGGTCAGCACCATGGCCCACCACTGCCAGTTGCCCGCGACGCCGTAACGGCGGACCTGCTCCGTCACCCAGTTGGGCGTGTCCGAGGAGAACGTGGTGGCGACCATCGAGAGACCGGCGAGCCACCACGGCACCGATCGGCCCGACCCGAAGAACTCCGTCGTGCTCGATCCGGACCTCCGAGCCAGGAAGAGCGCCGGGATGAAGCAGACAAGAATCGAGCCGAGAGCGACCGCCCAATCGATCCAGGTGATGTGCATAGGTTGGCAGCATATGTCGGCGTCGGCCCTCTCTCGCCGCCGGTTTGTTAATGTCGTCGACGATGACGCCACCCCGACCCATCCCACCTCCTCGACCCGAAGACGGGGACCGTCCTTCGCGGCGCGAGTTCATTGGCACGTCAGGCGCGCTTGGCGCCGCGCTGATCCACAACACCGCCTCGATGAGTCCCGCGGCGATGACCGAGGATGCCGCCCTGCCGTTCCGCAGCGCTGCGATCCCCATGGTTCGCGTGGGCTTCGTGGGCTGCGGGCTTCAAGGCACGGAGCACATCAAGAACCTTCTCGCCATCGACGGGGTCGAACTTCGCGCGGTATGCGATATCGCCCCCGAGAAGACGGCGCGGGCGCAGAAACTCGCCACCGAGGCGGGGCACCGGGAACCGAAAGCCTTCACGAACGGCCCGCGGGATTTCGAGCGCCTGTGCGCCGAGGAGGACCTGGACCTCGTCTTCACCGCGACACCGTGGGAGTGGCACGTGAGCGTGATGCTCGCCGCGATGAAGAACGGGAAACACACGGCGACCGAGGTTCCGGCGGCTCAGACCGTCGAGGATTGCTGGAAGCTCGTCGAGACCGCGGAGAAGCAGAAGAAACACTGCGTGATGATGGAGAACTGCTGCTACGACCGTCCCGAAATGATGGTCCTCCACATGGTGCGCAAGGGGCTCTTCGGCGAGGCGATGCACGCGGAGATCGGCTACCAGCACGACCTGCGCGCGATCAAGTTCGAAACGAAGGACGAAGGTCTCTGGCGGCGCGCCCACGCGACAAGGCTGAACGCGAACCTCTATCCCACGCACGGGCTTGGCCCCGCCGCCCAGGCGATGGGCGTGAACCGGGGAGATCAGTTCGACTATCTCGTTGCCATGGCCGGGAACTCCCGAGGCCTCCAGGATTTTCAGCGCGAGCATCTGAGCGAGGACGACCCGCGGCGTAAGGAGCGCTACGTGCTGGGCGACGTCCACACCAGCCTGATTCGAACGAAGCTGGGGAAGACCATCTACATGGTCCACGATACGAACCTGCCGAGGCCGTATGCCCGATACAACGTCTTCCAGGGGAGCAAGGGCATCTACATGGGTTTCCCGCCGCGGTTCTATTTCGACGGACAGGAGCCATCGCACCGCTACAAGCCGCTCGACGACTTTGCCGCTCAGTGGGAGCATCCCTTGTGGAAGGCCGACCGCGTGGTGAACGCGAGGCACGGCCATGGCGGCATGGACTTCCTCGAGGACCTTCGTCTCATCGAGTGCCTTCAGCAGGGGAGTCCTCTGGACCTTGACGTCTACGATGCGGCATCCTGGAGCTGCATGGTGGAACTGACCGCGAAATCCGCGGCCTCCCGTTCACGCCCGATCGACGTGCCCGACTTCACGCGCGGGAGATGGAGGAGCCGCCCTCCTCTAGGCATCATCGGCGGTTGAGCCGCCCACAGCCATGCGGGCGCGCGACCAGCTGATCGGAGCCGTGACGCTCGCGGTCGCCACGTACTTCGGCGTTATGCGCATCGCCGAGGCCAAGTGCGATGCCGCGGTCGGATCTCGCGCGCTGCCCCTCGACGAAAGCCGGCCCGACGATCTCGCCGCGTTCCGCCGTCTTCAACAACAGCTCGTGTCGATGGGCCAGGGATCCTTCGCCGAGCGGCTGGAGTCGCTCAGAAGAGACGGGGGGATCTGGGTGGCTCCGGGTCTTGGGCCGGATCGCTGGGCCGCGTATGTGGAAGCACTGGGCCTGGTGCGCCGGATCTACATCCGCCGGGTCGCCCTCCTGAACCCCCGCGCGCACCTTTATCCCCTGGGAGCGCCCGCGGTACCCCTCGGCCACCAGGCGGCTTTCGCCTGGCTCGGTCTTGGCGGAGCGATGCGCCACGAACTCGCTCACCGCGAAGGTGCGATCGAAGAGGCGGCAGCCTACGAGCGCGAACTCGCGTGGTATGAAGAGATCCGCCAGTCGCCCTTTCTGGGCGAGCTTCAAGGCGACGAGCGCGCCGCGTGGGATTGGGCTCTTGAATCCGCGGTCACGAGTGCCCGGAAGGCCGCCCGTCTTGCCGGTGCTTCGGTGAGTTAGCCTGCGGACATGGCCCAGATCGACCACGACAAACGCATCGACTACATCGAATTCCCAGTCGACGACGTGGGGGTCGCGAAAACCTTCTACAGCTCGGTGTTCGGGTGGAAGTTCACGGACTATGGCCCCGAGTATGCGAGCTTCGAGGATGGTCGCCTGACCGGTGGTCTCAACGGCGGGAAGAGCGGATCGCGCGGCGGCGCGCTCGTCGTCATCTATGCGACGGCGCTCGAGGCGGTGAGAGAGACGGTGATCTTCGCGGGAGGAAAGATAGTGGTTGAGACCCACGACTTCCCCGGCGGTCGGAGATTTCATTTCACTGATCCCGCAGGAAACGAGCTCGCGGTCTGGAGCGATGTCTAGATCGTGGACATGAGGATGCGCGCGATCCATTTTTCGCTGGCCCTGGCCTTTCTTAGCGTCGACACGGCGGTGGCCGCCCAGACCCCGTCATCTCAACCCGCGGCGACAAGCACCCCTTCGAAGGCCGCGGAACCATCAGCGATCGAGCCCGACTCGCCTCGCGCGTCGCTCACTCGTTTCCTCGACCTCGCGCGGGCGCGACAGTACGACGAGGCCGGCGCCTATCTGGCGGTTTCCGATACCCAGCGACCCCGCTCCGCGGACCTCGCGCGTTTTCTGAAGGCCGTCCTCGATCGTCATCTCTGGGTCGATCTCGAGCGGCTTTCTCCCGTCTCCGCCGGTGATGAGCGCGATGGCCTGCCGCCCGGGATGGATGAGATCGGCCGTTTGCCGAATCAGGAACCGGTGCGCATCGTCCGCGTGGAGGGGGTGAGCGAACCACGATGGGTCTTCTCGAACGGCACGGTCGACCGGATCGACTACTGGTACGCCGGGCTCTCCGATCGATGGATCCGGGAGCGCGCTCCGGAGTTTCTGCTCCGCATGGGCCCCAAAGACCTTTTGTGGTGGCAATGGGTCGCACTCGTGGCCCTTGCCGCGCTCTCGATTCTCGGCGGACGCATCCTGGCCGTGCCCACGGCCTTCATCCTGCGGCGAGTCTTTTCGAAAACCAAAACTCCCTGGGACGACGCTCTGCTCGAGCGGTCGCGGCCTCCGCTTACTCTCCTCGTCGGCGTGGCGACAGCCTTCGCTCTCCTGCCCGCCCTCGACCTCTACGAACCCGGCCGGATCTTCGTCTACGGCGTGCTGCGAGCGGTAGCCCTCGTCGCGATTTTCTGGGCGATGTGGCGATCGGTCGATGTGGGCGTCACCGCCCTGCGGTCCTCCACGTTCAGCCAGGGCACCTCGGCGAAGTCGCTCGTTTCCCTCGGCAGCGGCCTCGCCAAAGTGGGCATCGCTGCTCTGGGCCTCATCGCGGCGCTCTCCGAACTCGGATATCCCGTCTCCGGCCTGCTGGCGGGTCTTGGCATCGGCGGCCTCGCCCTCGCCCTCGCCGCCCAGAAGACGGTCGAGAATCTTTTCGGCTCGTTGTCTCTCGCCCTCGATCGGCCGTTCGACGTCGGCGAACTGGTGAAGATCGAGGACTTCCTGGCTCATGTCGAGACCGTGGGACTGAGATCCACGCGTTTCCGCACTTTCGACCGCACCCTGATTACGATTCCAAACGGCCGCGTCGCCGATATGCGCATCGAGAACTTCACCTCGCGCGACCGCATGAGGTTCTCGTGCACCATATCCCTCGTCCACGGAACAAAAGGGGCGCAGGTCAGGCAGGTTCTCGAGGGAATCGAAGCTCTGCTGCGCTCGCACCCCAAGCTCTGGCCGGAAGGATTGACTGTGCGCTTCAAGGAGTTCGGAACGACCTCCCTCGATATCGAGGTGGGTGCCTGGTTCCTGACGGCGGACTGGTCGGAGTTTCTCGCCATTCGCCAGGAACTCCTGCTTCAGATCATGGAGTTGGTAGAGGGAGCGGGAAGCGGCCTGGCGTTCCCCACCCGCACTCTGATGACCACAGGCGACCCGTCGGCCGCGCGGACCGCCCCCACTCCCGCGGGCGATTGACGCGCGCGTCAGCGCGGACGGTGGTTGTAGCGGTTGATCGACGAATAGGGGTCGGGCCAGGGTAGACGGACGCCGAAGTCGTAGGCGGCATGCCGCGTCCAGTAAGGGTCGAACAGGTGCGCGCGAGCAAGTGCCACGAGGTCGGCCCGGCCGGCCGCGAGAATTGTGTTCGCGTCGGCGAACGATGAGATGGCCCCAACCGCCATGGTGGCGATGCCCACTTCATGCCGGATGCGGTCGGCGAAAGGCGTCTGAAAGAGACGGCCATAGCGAGGACGCTGCTCCGGCACAGTCTGGCCCGCCGAAGCGTCGATGAGATCGCAGCCATGTTCCTTGAACGCGCGCGCGATCTTCACTGCCTCAATGCCGTCTATCCCGCCGTCCACCCAGTCGGTTGCGGAGATGCGGACGCTGATCGGCCGCTCCGCAGGCCACGCCCCTCGCACCGCATCGAACACCTCCAGGGGATAGCGCAGGCGATTCTCGAGCACGCCACCGTAGATGTCGGTCCGATGATTGGTCAGAGGAGAAAGGAAACTCGCGAGGAGGTAGCCGTGGGCACAATGAAGCTCGACGATGTCGAAGCCCGCTTTGCG
>JAYUUU010000014.1:0-2212 GCA_043754395.1 Vicinamibacteria bacterium | reverse complement strand
GCGGTCGATGAGATCGCGAAGAAAGAGGTCTGGAATCTTCTGGTAGACCGGCATACGCGGATCTGCGAAGTGTTCGTGGAGGATCAGGGGAATGCGCGCACGCCAGGCCGCGATCCTTCCGAAATTAGAGGCCGCGTAGCCGTGGACATGGAGGATCCGAGCCTTGGTCCTTTCGATTTCGCGGCCGATGTCGCCGATCAAACGCGGATCGTATGGGCTGCGGCCGAACATGGTCGCGGGAACACCCTCGGCGCGCAAGGCCCGGGTCGCCTCATCCGCATACTTGAGGCCGGCGAGGTGTGGGACGTATCGCGTCTTGTCGTAACGCGGGAACCACCAGGCGAACAGCCTGGAGACGCCATGGATGCTCGAGCCGGAGACGCCGAACTTGTCGCAGACGTGAAGGACCGATTGGGGCACATCCAAATCTACTCCGCCAGGCGCCCCCCAAACACCTCCCCTTCCTCCTTACGAGGCGGCGGGATTACGATTCCCCTCGTGAATTTCCAAGGACTCACCATGCGAAGGCTCCTGGCTTTCGCCCTTGTCTCCCTGCCGGCCACAGCTCCCGCCCAGGACTGCGCGGTCGCGTCGCAGAATGCGACCGTCTACCAGACCCTCCGCGACTGGTATTACTGGTACCCGAAGATCCCGGCAGTGAGTCCTTTCATTTTCGCCGACCCCGCCGCCTTGCTCGACGCCGTGCGCTACCGGCCGCTCGATAACACCTTCAGCTACATTTCCACCGCCGCCTCGAGTCAGGCCTTCTATGGCGAGTCGCAGTACCTCGGCTTCGGCTTCTCGATGAAATTCACCGTCGGCTACGAGCTTCGGGTCACGGACGTGTTCCCATCGTCTCCCGCCGCCGAAATCGGTTTCGATCGGGGCAGCGAGATCCTCACCCTGAACGGGAAATCGATCCAACGAACCTATGAGGATGGCGAGTGGGGCACGATCTGGGGTGGTGAAGAGGCGGGATACGCCGTCAACGTGACGTTCAAGAACGCGGCCGGTCAGGTGAAGTCGGGCCGGATCGTGAAGCGCGTGGTGACGATTCCGACCGTGCCTCACGTAAGCATCCATCAGGTTCAGGGCAAGACCACGGGATACATCGTCTTCAAGAACTTCGTCGAGCCTTCCTATGCCGCGCTCGATGCCGCGTTCGCCCGCCTGCGCGACGCGGGTGCCACCGAACTGGTGCTCGACCTGCGCTACAACGGTGGAGGACTCATCGCGGTAGCGCAGCACCTCGGCGGCTTGATCGGGGGCGACCGAACATCCGGCGAAGTGTTCGCTCAATATGTCCACAACGACAAGCGCTCATCGCAGAACAACTCGATTCGGTTCAGCCGACCGGCTTCCGCCTTTCCGCTCAACCGGCTGATCGTGATCACCACGAGATCTTCCGCCTCGGCGAGCGAACTCATCATCAACGCCTTGAAACCGTTCATCCCGGTGATCGTGATCGGCGACAACTCGTACGGCAAACCCGTGGGCCAGTATGGCTTCCGGATCTGCGAAAAGATGTTGTGGCCGGTGAGCTTCAGCGTTCAGAACGCGCGGGGCCAGGGCGACTACTTCGACGGTTTCGTGCCCGACTGTCGCGCCGCGGACGACATCGGCCATGCCCTCGGAGATGCGCGGGAGACTTCGCTCGCCACGGCACTTACTTACGTGGCCACCGGAGCCTGCCCGGCGGCGACTTCGTCTTCGTCTTCATCTTCAGCTTCATCGAGTCGGGCCGCCCTGGATCGCGGCCGTGGTGAACCCCTCGCCCGAACCCATAACGAAGACGGCTGGCGGGCCCTGCGCGTGGCGTACTGATTCGCCCTATCCTTTAAGTAACCCAAAACCCTTTTCCCTCTCAGGAGAATTTCCACATGAAGCGTGCTCTCGCCTTTGTCGCTCTCGTCGGTCTCGGGGCCATGGCCTCGGCTCATCCTCATTTCAACAAGACGATCACCGCCGACCTCCCAGGCGGCGTCCAGGCCGTCATCACGTACAACACCACTCCCGCGAACGAAACGCGCGCCACCAACGCGCCGGTGGGTGTCTTCACTTCGCCCCGAAACCCGAAGCTCAAACTCTCCGCCGACCTCAAAGCCGGGGAAAAGGTGATTGCCGCGGCGGGCGAGTACGTCATCGGCGTGGTCAAGAACAGCGAAACCGACTGGACGATGGCGCTCTACAACGGTGTCCTCGCGCGGGGTGC
>JAYUUU010000013.1:0-13177 GCA_043754395.1 Vicinamibacteria bacterium | reverse complement strand
TCAGTTCTTCGGAGCGGCGCGAACCTGCGAAGGGAACGGATCGCTCACCATCGTCGCCACGGCCCTCATCGAAACCGGTTCGCGCATGGACGAAGTCATTTTCCAGGAGTTCAAGGGAACCGGGAACATGGAGATCATCCTCGACCGTCAGATCGCCGAACGGCGCATTTTCCCGGCCGTCGATGTCCTGAAGTCGGGTACCCGTCGAGAAGAACTTCTGATGACGCCCGATGAACTGCGTCAGCGCCACACGCTGCGTCGCGCCCTCGCCGAGATGAGCTCGACCGAAGCAGCTCAGTTCCTCAACGACCGTCTCTCGAAGACCCAGACGAACCGAGGTTTCCTCGAAACTCTGGTTCCGCCGCCCACGACAGCCCGCCGCCTGCTGCGGTAGCCTAGAACCGACAGGCGGACCCGTTCTCTCCTGGAGAGCGACCGGCCTGAACTGATCGGAGGCTTTGAAGCATGGATAGCGAAACCCACCGCTGGTATTCGGACCGGATCGGCCGGGATATTCATATCAAGGTCTATGGCCACTTCGGCCAGCCCGTGCTGGTGTTTCCGACGAGCGGCGGCGACGAGAACGAATACGAAGGCCAGGGGATGTTCGACCACCTCGGACATCACATGCGCGCGGGCCGGGTGAAGTTCTTCTGCGTGAACTCCGTCAACAACGACTCCTGGTACAACAAGAACATCCACCCCGCGGACCGGGCGAAGTTCCAGGTGGCTTACGACTCCGCCATCGCGAACGAAGTGCTTCCCTTCATCGAGCATCACTGCTCGAGCAAGGGCATCGCCATCACTACCACCGGCGCGTCCTTCGGGGCGTATCACGCCGTGAACACCCTCTTCAAGCACCCGACTCGGGTGAGGCGGTGCCTCGCCCTCTCGGGCGCCTACGACCTGCGCCAGTTCATGAACGGCCACTTCGACGACAACTTCTACTTCAACAACCCCGTCGACTACATGGCGAACCTGACCGACTGGAACATCCTCCAGTATCTCCACCAGTGCGACATCCGCCTCGCTACAGGCAGCGGTTCGTACGAAGACAGCGGTCCGTCGCGCCGCATGTCCGCCATACTCACCTCGCGCGGTATTCCCCATCATCTCGACGACTGGCGTGAACAGGGCGGGCACGACTGGCCCTACTGGAAACATCAAATGGACGTCTACATCTCCAGGTTGTTCTAATGGCTCGCCGCGCGTCACGACGGGAAGCGCTTCTGGCCCTCTCGTCCGGCGCCGCGGCTGTGATCACGGCTCCGAAAACCGCTGCGGCGTCGAGCCAGGCCCCGCTCGGAGCGATCGACTGGAACCGCGTTCGGGACCGCTTCGCGATCGAGCCCGGGCTCTCGTACATGAACACCGGGACTTTCGGCCCTCCGCTTCACGAAGCGCTCGAGATCGAGACGAAGGATCGTCTCGCCATGAGCCGGAACTATCCGGTGCACTTCGTCGATCACTACATGACGAAGAGCCTGCCTGATCTGGTGGGCGGCATGGCCTCATTCGTGGGCGCTTCGCCCGACGAGATCGCGTTCACCAGCGGCTCGACCGAAAGCATGAGCTATATCGCGAACGGCCTCGATCTTCAGGCAGGGGACGAGATCCTTGCGACGACGCATGAACATCAGGCGGGCGCTTATCCATGGATCCTGGCGGGGAAGCGGCGGGGCTGCCGGCTGAAGCTCGCGACCCTGAAGACGCCGGTCACCCGCTCGCAGGATGTGATCGATGCGATCGCTGCTGCGATCACGCCACGCACGCGTGTCCTCTCCATCTGCCACATCAACTACACCGATGGCTACATCATGCCGGTGAAAGAGCTGGTGGAGCTTGGGAAGAGCCGAGGGCTGATCACCGTGGTGGACGGCGCGCAGGCCATCGGAATGATCGAGGTGAACATCCATGACATCGGGTGTGATTTTTACGCGGGTTCCCTTCACAAGTGGCTCGGATGTCCGTACGGCACGGGTGTCCTCTATGTCCGCGAAGCGATGCGGGACAAACTCTGGCCCAGCGTGGTCGAAGGCTACGACGGCTGGGACGACACCGACTTCTACGGCGTGAAGGCACAAGGGCCCGCGGTGGACTTTGGTGCCTTGTGGTCAAAGGCGCTCCTCAAGTACTCGTCGAACTTTCACTACTTCGGCCCGCTCTTCTGGACCCTGCCCGCCGCACTTCGGTTCCAGCAGGAGTTCGGTCCGCAAGGTACCTTCAACCGGATCCGCGCCCTTGGCCAGTACGCCCGTGCCGAACTTTCGAAGATCAACAAGATCAAGGTCGTAACGCCGGAGGATCCGGCGCACTACGCCGGCCTCATCGCCTGGGAGATCGGCGGCGGGAGCACGTTTCAGTTCTCGAGGGCGATGCGGACGGAGCACGGCGTGGTCGTCCGAAACGTCACCCATCGACCCATACAGTTCGATGTGGTGCGCGCCTCCACTCACGTCTTCAATACCGAAGAGGACGTCGACCGGCTCTGCGCCGCAGTCCGCAAGAAACTCGCTTAGTGAAACAGCGGTCCTGTCCGCTCGTTGTGTTCGGGATTCTCGGCATCGCGGCGTTTACCGGAGCAGAGGATCCACCAAAGCCTGCCTGCGCGCTTCTCATGGCCTGCGGCATCACCGCTACGGGCTCGACCTGCACGGCTGAACAGTCGCGGCCCCTCGCCGGCGTGACCTACGACGCCCAGCGCTGCGCTGAGCCTTTGGACCTGCTGGCCCACGGGGTGGAGCTTGAAACCGGCATCGGCGCATCCGCCTTTCCGTTTCTGGGCGCTCGCTACCGCGTGAGCTACGACATCAGTGGTGAAGCTCCAATCAGCGAAGCGAAGTTCGAGTACCTCGCGCAGGATCTGCCTCTCGCCTCGAAACTCGCGAGCCGTTTCTCGAAGACGAAATACACGATCCGCTATCTCGATGCACAGACGACGCGCTTCTTTGCCGCGCGCGCCGACAAACTTACGGGCGAGGCCCAACTCCTCTTCCACGATCCCGCTCTTAAGCAGCGCGTCTACTTCGGCTGGGGAACCTCGAAGTTCGGCCCGTGGAAACTCCGAGGGTCCGCCTACGTCGACGTCCGGACTCGTCCCGGGACCGGGAAAGAGAAAGGCGTTGCCTACGAGGTCCGAATCAGAACCGCACCCGTGAACGCGATGGTGAACGCGATCATGCGGCTCGGCCTCTTCAAGGGCCTCGTCGTGGGTCAGATCGAGGACACCATGAAAGACCTTGTGGGTGCGGCCGCCGCGCTTTCGGCGCAGGGCGTCGAGGGTGTTCTCAAGGACCCGGCTTTCAGTCCGGAAGAGCGGCTGAAGGTCCAGGCCCTCGTCGCCCTGCCTGAGTGAACTTTACTTACGCGTCTCGAAGCGCCCGGGTGATCGGCATCCGCGCTGCCCGCAGCGCGGGCAACAGACCGCCAATCAGGCCCATGAGACCCGCGAAGCCCATGCCGATGCCGAGAATCGCCGGGGTCAGTCGGAACGCGAATGCCACTTCGCTGAAGCTCTGGGTTTGCGCGGTGCCGGTGGAGTAGCCGTTCATGGGCAAGGCGAGCAGGCACCCGATAGCACCCGCGAGCAGTGCCAGAACCACCGACTCCATCACGAACGAAGTCAGGATCGAGAAGCGTGAAAAACCGAGCGCGCGGAGTGTGCCGATCTCGCGAGTGCGTGAGGCGACGATCGCGTACATGGTGTTCATCGCTCCAAAGACCGCGCCCACGCCCATGACGAAAGCCACGAAGGCGGCAAGGCCTCGCAGGATCGAGGCGAGGGGTCCCGCCTGGTCGGCGTAGTACTTCGTTTCTGAAACTGCCTGGAGCTGCATGTTCGGCTGGGAGCGGATCCACTTGTCGAGGGCGCTGATATTGGAGGCATCCTTCATCCGCACCACCAGCGAGTTCGATCCGGCGCCGCGCTGAAACAGAGCGCCCATCACGTCGTAGTCGCCCCAGATCTCGCTTTCAAAAGCGCCGCCCGACGACTCGAACACACCCACCACGTTGAAGAGCTTGTTCTGGTACTTGAGCGGCTTGCCGATGGTGAGGCCTTCGATGCGGCCGGCGATCTTCTTGCCGACGATCACCTCGTCGAGCCCGGGCTGGAAGTTTCGCCCCTCCACCACCTTGATGCCGCCGCGCACTTCAAAGGCCGCAGGGATGACCGCGCGCAACGTCACATTCGTCGGGCCTCCCTGGTTGACCTTGGGCAAGCTCATAACCACGACCCAGTCCCACGCCGCCATGGGCGTGCCATCCGCGCGCCTCGCTATGCGGTCGTCGGCGACGATCATGTTGCGCACGTCGATGCCGACCCCTGAAGTGAGTTCGGAGGCGGACCCGCGCTGCACGATGATCGCGTTGTCGTCGCGGCCGGTGGAGCGGAGTGCCGCCTGGAAGCCGGCGGACATCGAAAGCAGGATCGCGAAAACCGCGACCACGAGCGAGATTCCGGAGATCGCGAGCAGGGTCACCTGCCAGCGGACGCGGACGTTCCGGATGTTGTACGAGATGGGGAGCGCCATTGGGTTAGACCGTCCTCAAAATGTCGGTGATGCGCGCCCGATAGGCGGAAAGCGCCGGCACAAAACCGGCGAACAGACCGAGGACCACGGCGACGAAGAAGCCGAGGACCGCCACCGCGGGTTTGAGCTCGAGGCCGCTCAGTCCAATGCCCGCGAGAATGTCCGTGATACCCGGAGTGTTGGAGACGGCGTAGAGAAGCGCCTGGGAGCCAAAGACTCCGAGCGCCCCGCCGAGCACGCCGAGCACCAGGGCCTCGCCAACCACGAAGCCCATGACGTGAGCGCTCGAGAAACCGAGCGTCTTCAAAACGCCTATCTCGGTGCGCCGTTCGCGAACCGCCATGCTCATGGTGTTCGCGGTAACGAGGAGGATGGTGAAGGCGACGGCGAGGCCGATGCCGTTCAGCAAAACAGCGAGGTTGCCGGCCATGGCGATGAACCCGGCCTTGAAGGCCTGCTCCGTCTCGGTGAGCGTCGCCGCGCTGCTGTTCTCAAACAGCGCGTCGATCGCCTTGCTCATCTTTCCGGCATCGTCGCCGTTCTCGATCTCCACCGCGAAGGTGCCGACGCCGACGTCGCGCGGCAACACGCCCTCTCTGAGGTACTCGTAGTGGAAAAACATCGAGTTGATATCGGTGCCCGGATACTTGGCGAGATCGGCGTCATAGATGCCGCTCACTACGAACTCAAACGGACCGCTGCGCCGGCGATAGGGCGGGATGAAGCTCTCGAGGAAGAACTTGTCGCCGACCTTCCAGTTGAACTTCTTCGCGAGCTTGCTGCCGATGACGCAGCCCGACCGGGTTTGCAGCAGGGACTTCCACTGATCGGGCGGAATCACCATCTCCGGGTACATCGCGAAGTACGTCTCCACGTCGACCGCCATGTTGTTGAAGAAGTTGCTCCAATCGGTGGTGGCCGCCTCGTCGCCCGTGGCGCCGTCCGCCTGTCCTTCTTTCTTCGCGGGAAGCGATCCGCCGAACCAGGCCGTCTTCGCCACGCGTTTGACGCCGGGGATCGACTGCAGCCGGCCTTCGTAGGCCATGGGAAGCGAAAAGGTGAGGCTCACCGCATGGCGGGTGACGAGGCGGTTCGCTTGTGAAGCCGCGAGCATGCCGTCAACTTCCGCCAGCACCGAGCGCAGGGTGCAGAGAAGGAAGATACAAACCGCCATGGCTACGACCGTGCTGCCGGTGCGGACCCAGTTGCGGCGGAGGTGTTTGAGGACGAAGGGGAGATATTTCATGGGCGGTCTCCTAACGAAGCTGCAGAACGCCTTTTTCGAGATGGCGCTGAACGTGGGCGCGCTCGGCGGCCCGCGGGTCGTGAGTGACCATCACGATGGTCTTCTTGAAGTCGCGGTTGAGCGTTTCCATGAGCTGGAGGATTTCCTCGGCGCTCTTGGCATCGAGGTCTCCCGTGGGCTCGTCGGCAACCAGAACCTGCGGATCCGTCACGATGGCGCGCGCGATGGCGACGCGCTGTTCCTGTCCGCCTGAAAGCTGGCGGGGATAGTGGGTCGAGCGATCCGCGAGGCCCACAACCTTGAGGGCGGTGAGCGCCCGTTCACGCCGCTCCTTCTTGCCGAGGTTCGTGAGCAACAGGGGAAGCTCGACGTTCTCGACCGCCGACAACACGGGAATCAGGTTGTAGAACTGGAAGATGAAGCCGACGCTGACGCTGCGCCATTTCGCGAGCTCGCCCTCGGACAGCACCGCGATGTTCTTGCCCCCGACGAAGACCCCGCCGGACGTTGGTTGATCGATGCCCGCGATCAGGTTCAAGAGAGTGGTCTTGCCGGAACCGGAGGGACCCATGAGGGCCACGAATTCGCCTTCCGGCACCTCGAGGCTCAAAGAGTCGAGGACCTTCAGTTCTTCGGCGCCGCGTCTGTAGATCTTCGTGACGTCTTTGACGTCGACCATCGTTGTCATGACTGTTTGGTTTCCTCTTGAATCACAGGAGTGCTTCAGGCTTTCGGCCGCACTGCATCGCCATCTTTTAGCGTGGCGGCGGGCGCGTCCACGAGGACCTCGCCGCCATAAAGACCGTTCTTGATCCTTGCTATGCCGCCACTCTTCGAACCCACTTCGACCGGCCGCAGCTTGGCCCGGCCCTCGAGGATCTCGAATGCGACGCTCTTTCCGTCTCGCGTCACGATCGCAGATTCGGGCGCGGTCACCACCGACTGCATCGGCGCCGGCGCTCCGCCTTCAGCTCGCGGAGCCGGGGCTTTCTCGGTGAATTGCACCCGCGCGCTCATCTCGGGCTTGAGGTCCTTGTCCTTGTCGAGGATCGTGACCTTCACCTGCACCGTGGCCTTCGTTCGATCCGCGGTGGGAATCACCTGACGCAGGCGCCCCTTGTATTTACGGTCGGGAAAGGCTTCCGCCGAAACCTCGGCGGGCTGGTCGGCGCCCAGTTTCGCGACGTTCGATTCCGCGACGTCCACTTCAACTTCAAGTGTGTCGAGGTCGGCGAGCGCCACGATGGCGCCGGAGGCGGTTGAGATATTCACACCTGGCGGAATGGGGGCGACGCTTTCGCCGACTTCCGCCATCTTCTTCACCACCGTGCCGGAAAAGGGAGCGCGGATTTCGGTGTTGGCGAGGACGGCGCGATAGAACTCCGCATCGGCCTTCGCCTGGCGTAATGCGGCTTCGAAGACCGAAACCCGCGAATTCGCGCCATCGAGCGCGTCCCTTGTTCCGATCTGTTCACGCGTGAGGCTTAAGGCGACTCGGGCCTGTCGCTTCGACTCGGCAAGATCGGCTTCGGCGCGCTGGATCGCCGCCTCGGCCCGCTCGACCTGGGCGAGGTAATCGCGATTCTCGAGGCGGGCGATGATTTCGCCTTCGCGGACCCGGCTGCCCTCCTCGACCCGGAGGCTCGAAAGGCGGCCCTGAATCTTGGCGGAAACCACGGCCTTCCGGCGCGCGACGATGTAACCCGATGCGTTGAGCAGAGGGGCGCCAGCGTTCGCAGCGCTCATCGATTCCCCGGACAGCTCGGTCTTCGTGACCTTGGCGGTGGCCACCTCGGCCGGCCGGTTGGTGAAGCGGAGATAGTAGAGGCCGGCCAGGAAAAGAATCGCGGGCACAAGCAGGAGAAGCGGCCAGCGCCGAGGCCTGGTCGGTTGGGCGCCGCGCTCGATTTTGAGGGCAGCGAGGTCGTTTCTTAACTCGGACAACGGTTCACTCCAGGAGGAAGTTGGGGCTCGAGAGCGCGTTTGATCGCTGGCCTGAGCCTTCGGGGAAGAGGTAGTTTACGAGACCGGTTCCCGAAAGCGCATGTGAACAATGTCATACGCGCCGCCTAATGGCCGAAAAGACCCGCCCGGACGCTACCGTTCGACGGGCGTGGCGCTCAAGGGCCACGGCGGCACCGCGGTCCATGACCACTCGCTGACGTCAGGGACGCGGCAGAGCTACCTCGAATGTCACGCCGCTGTCATCGCACCGGGCCGATACCGTCCCTGACTGCGCTTCGACCAGATGTTTCACGATCGCGAGGCCGAGGCCGCTCCCGCCCGTAGACCGCTGACGGGACGGATCGGCACGGTAGAAGCGGTCGAAGACGCGTTCAAGTTCGGAAGCCGTCAGAGCGCTGCCCGAATTGTGAATGGTTATGACGGCGAGCGAATCGCGACGCGCAGCTCGAACCGTGATCGCACCCGAAGGCTCGGTGTAGCGATCCGCGTTCGTCAGCAGGTTCACAAGGACCTGCCGCAGTCTTGTGGGGTCGGCCAGGACGACGAGCCCAGACTGAATCTCGAGAAGCAGCCGAGGGTCGCCCTCGAGCGAGGCGGCGCGCAGCGCAGAAAGAAAGGCATCGGCAACGTCGACCGCCCCGATCGAGAAAGCGAGGTCCCGCCCTTCGGCGTGAGCGAGATCTTCGAGGTCGCTCACCAGACGCGAAAGATGAGCCACGTCCTCGTTGATCTGGCCGAGTGCCGCCTTGGGATCTCGGGCCATATTGTCGAGAACGGTTTCGACACGGCAGCGCAGCGCGGTGAGAGGGGTTCGCAGCTCGTGCGCCACGTCGTGGATCAGGTCGCGCCGGAGTGCTGTCTGTCGCTCCAACCCTTCCGCCATCGTGTTGAAACTGCGAGAGAGCTCGGCCACTTCGTCGTCGCCCTGCGCCCTCACGCGCCGGTTCAACTGACCATTTGCTACGTCCCGTGTCGCGTCGCGCAGTTCTGCGATAGGGCGGAGGATGCGGCGTGCGGCTATCCAGGTCAGAAGCAGCGAGACCAGGGCGACGAGTGTGGTCGCGATCAGCAGTCTTCGGTCGACCGATCCCAAAAAGCGCTCCGCCGGGCCCTCGCCCCCCGCCTGCCAGGGCACCAGGAGCACCTGAGCCGCCGACCCGTCGGCCAATCGGATCGGCTTCATCGGAACGCCCTTGAGAGCGAGCGCCATGCCCGCGTCTATTCCGCGACCCTTCGAGCGTGTCTCGATCAAGACCATGCCGCCGCGATAGTTGGCGGTGACGCTCTCTCGCTCCAGGCCGGGGCCCGCTGCATCGAGGAGCGCGCCCTCGGCGTTGAACACGAAGAGGCCGGTGTCCAAAGCGATTCCGGTGGAAGCCGCGGCCACCTCGCCCGGGCCGCAACACTTTCCCTCGAGCGCCTCGGCGATCCGCTCCAGCGAAGCTGCGGCTGCGCCCTGTTCGCGCACTCGCTCGACCGTCTGGAACCGTGCGAACTCCTGTCGGGCGCTCTGCCGCGCGGAAAGTCCTGCCGCGACAACTGCCACGCTTGCGAGCAGACCCACCGCGATCATCAGCCTCGTCTGAAGGCTAGAGATCACCTCGGTGCCGCCAGGAGATAGCCGATGCCATGCGCGGTCAGGACGTACTTCGGCTTGCGTCCGGTTTCGACCTTCCTCCGCAGATTCGTGATGTGAACGTCCACCGTGCGATCAAGTCCGTCGTATCCCGGGCCGAAAGCGCGGGCGAGCAGCTCCTCGCGAGTGAAGACCCGGCCCGGCGACCGGCCGAGCGTCTCGAGGAGTTTGAACTCGGTGGCAGTGAGAGGCAGGGTGCGTCCCGAAAGGCGCGCCTGACGCGCCCACAAGTCGATCTCAAGGTCGCCCACCACGATGGGAGGCGGGGGTGCTGGCTGCGTCGCGGACCTCCGCAGCAACGCCTGGACCCGCGCCACGACTTCGCGAGGGCTGAAGGGTTTGCCCACGTAGTCGTCGGCGCCAAGATCGAGACCTTTGACCCGATCGTCCTCCGACGTGCGCGCCGTGAGCATCAGGATGGGCACGGACGATTCCGCGCGAAGCTTTCGACAGACCTCATGCCCCGACAGACCCGGCACCATGAGGTCGAGGATCACCGCGGAGGTCTCCTTTTCCCTTGCGAGTGCGAGGCCCGCTATGCCGTTTTTCGCGGTCGCGACCGTATAGCCCGCCTGCTCCAGATAGAGCGCGAGGGTTTCGGACCACGACCGCGTCGTCTTCGATCACGACGATCCGCATCCTTACTTCTTTTCGCCCTCCACCTTGATGCCGGCGAGCTTCGACGCTTCGCCTAGCTCTATCCACATTACTCCGGAAGCAACCGTTCCTTTGAAGAAGACCTGCAGGGGAGCGTCGGGGCCCCTGCGCTCCACCTGTTCGAACTTGATCGATCCGAAGGCAGTGTGCCATTTCGTGTACGCCTTCTTGCGCTCAAAGGCGGTCTGGCCCTTCAAGTACCCTTCGGTGAATGCGGCTTTGGCCATCGCCTCATACTGGGCCGCGTCGCCCGAGTTGAACGCCTTCTGGAAGGCATCGAGGTTCTTGCGCAGCGGGAGCGGCGGGCCGCCGACCACGATCTCCTGAGCGAAAGTGCCGCCCGCCGTTAGTGCGAAGGCGCTCGCCATCAGACCGACCATGAATCTTCGTGTGAACATTTCTTTATCTCCTTAGTTTGACGTTTGGGGTGGTTGCGAGAGTCAGTCCTCTCGCAGAGCGGTGACGGGGTCGACGAGGGCAGCTCGGCGTGCGGGCAGATAGCTCGCCACGAGTGTTGCTATGAGCATGAGCAGGGCCATCGTCGCAAGGGTCAACGGATCGTGAGGCTCGATGCCGAAAAGCATGGCCTGCACCAATCGTGACAGGGCGATCGCCCCAAGCGCGCCCAGGCCGACGCCTCCGACCACGAGCCTCAGACTCTGTCCGAGCACCATTGTCGTGACCGAGCGGCGGCTCGCCCCAAGGGCCATGCGCACGCCAATCTCCCGCGTCCTTTGACCGACCGAGAAAGATACGAGGCCGTAGACGCCCATCACCGCGAGGGTCGCGGCCACGCCGGCGAAGCCCAGCAGAAGGGTCGCGAGGAATCTGGGCTGCGCGGTGCTGTTCTCGACAAGCGACGACATCGGCCGCACTGTGGCCAGAGGAAGGTTGGGGTCGATCTCTCCCATCGCGGCTCGCAAAGAGGAGGCCACGGTGGCGGGCTCTCCCGCGCTCCGAAGCACCAACCATCCTCCGCGGGCGCCAAGCTGGTTGTAAGTGAGGTACACCTCGCCTTCGGGAGGCTTGGCCGGGCCCGTGTGATGGACGTCCGCCACGATGCCCACGATCTCCGCCTGGTCCCCATTGATGCCGATCGTTGAACCCACCGGAGAGACGCCGCTCCAGTACCGCTTCACGAGAGCCTGGTTCAAAACCGCCACCATCGGCGCGCCCTCACGGTCTTGGGCGCCAAGGCCCCGGCCTTCCACCACACGCATGCCCATCGTCTCGAAGTAGGTCGGGCCGACCGACCGGAACGAGGCCACCGGGTCCTGGCCGGGAGTCCGCGAGGGAAGGCGACCGGCGATCTGGAAGTTGAAGTTGATCTGCATTCCGGAGAGGGGAAGGACGGAGGTCATGGAAACGGATTCGACACCCGGCACCTGCGTGGCTCGCGCCAGCATCCGACCGAAGAGGTTCTGCACCGACTCGGTTGCCGGATAGGCGGCGCGCGGTGGCGATACCGAGGCCGTGAGGAGCCGCTCCGGCTGGAAACCAAGATCGACCTGCTGCAGACCGATGAGGCTGCGCACGAAAAGGCCCGCGCCCACCACGAGGGTCATGGCGGCTGCGACCTCGGCCATGACGAGGAGTTTGCGGGGCAGCGACTGCCCCGAAGCTTCCCTCGCTCCCTCGCGAAGGCCTGCGGCGACCGAACCTCGGGCGACCGAAAGGCCGGGAGCGAGTCCCGCGAGCAACGCCGCCAATGCCGCTATGGCTGCGGTGAACAGGAGGACGGCCCCATCGATCTCCACGTCGTGCAGCCGCGGCGCCTGTGGCGGGGCCATCGCGATGAGCGCCCTGACTCCGAAGGCGGCGAGAAACAGGCCAAGAAGACACCCGGCTGCAGCCAGCAGCGCGCTCTCGGTCATCAGCTGGCGGATGAGCCGCCAGGGATCAGCGCCCAGCGTGACGCGGACCGACATCTCGGCCCGGCGTTTCGTGGCCCGGGCCATCAGGATGCTCGCCACGTTCGCGCACGCGATGAGCAAAACCATGAAGACGCTGCCTAGGAGCACGAGGAGCACCGGCTTCACCGGGCCGACGATGTCGTCATGAAGCGGTATCAAACGCGCGCGTGCCCCGACGAGCTCGGGATCCTCCTGCTGCAGCTGAGACTGGAGCGTGGTCATCGCGGCCTGCGCCTGGCCGCGGGTTGTGCCGGGGGCGAGCCGCGCGACCGCCCGAAGGAAGATGAGGCCCCGGGGCGCGTTCGCGGGGTCGAGACGCATCGTGTTCCAGATGTCGGCGTCCACCAGGGCGCCCTGAAACGTCGCAGGCATGATCCCGACGACCTCGGCGGGTTGCGAATCGAGCGTGATGCTTTGACCGAGAAGGCCCGGGTCACCCGCGAAACGTCTCATCCACAACCGATGGCTGAGGATCACGGTGTTCGCGTCGCCGAACCGATCGTCGTCCTTGCCAAACACGCGACCGTGGAGGGGCGCGATGCCGAGGGTTTGGAAGTAGTCCCCCGTGACCGTAGCGCCCGCGAGACGTTCGGGTTCGTCGTGACCCGAGCTGTCTTTTCCCGTCAGATTGGGGGACCAGATCCGAATCGCCGACACGCCCACGAGGCCGGTGGCTCTTGTGCTCCAGTCCACGAACAGGCCGGGCGAGATCACTTCACGTGCGGGCCCGCCCGAAGCGCTGCGGTCCTGCCACATCATCACCAGCCGCTCCGGGTCCTTGTAAGGCAAGGGCTTCAACAAGGCGCCCGAGACGAACGCGAACACCGTGGTGGTGGCGCCGATGCCTAAGCCCAGGGCCACGATCGCGATGAGTGTCGCCCCGCGCTGCGAGCGCCAGCCGCGAAGCGCGTAGACCAGATCGAGCTTGAGAGTGTCCACCGCCGACACGCTAGAAGCGCGTCGTTAAGAACTGATGAAGATCCTGGAAAAAACTACGGGACGAGAATCTTCACTTCGGCGCCGAAGAGCATGGAGCGGTCGTTGTCGAGCGCCGCGTAACGCATCAGTGTCTCGACACTCCGCTCCACGCGCCCGACAAACGCCGTCTTCCCATTCACGATCACCGTGACGGGCTCATCAAAGTTGATCATGTTCGGTGAGAGCAGCAGGGTGAAAGCTCCCACGCCACGAGCGCGCGCCTCGAATCGGTTGCCTTTGTGGGTCACCG
>JAYUUU010000012.1:0-15802 GCA_043754395.1 Vicinamibacteria bacterium | reverse complement strand
TCCTCATCGACGGAGGCAATTCCCACTACCACGACGACATCGCGCGCTCGAAGGCTCTCAAGCCCAAGGGCATCCACTATGTCGACATGGGCACCTCCGGCGGCATCTGGGGCCTCGAGCGCGGTTACTGCCTGATGATCGGCGGCGAGACCGACGTGGTGAAGCACCTCGATCCCATCTTCAAGACCCTTGCGCCGGGCGTCGGCACTATTGCGAGGACCCCCGGCCGCCCGGCGGATCAGGGTACGGCCGAGGAGGGATACCTGCATTGCGGTCCGGCGGGTGCTGGGCACTTCGTGAAGATGATCCACAACGGCATCGAATACGGTCTGATGGCGGCGTACGGCGAGGGTCTCAACATCCTCAAGAATGCGAACATCGGCAAGGGGTCGCACGAGAAGGACGCGGAGACGACGCCGCTCCGCAATCCCGAGCACTATCAGTACGACTTCAACATCGGAGAGGTCACCGAGTTGTGGCGGCGGGGAAGTGTGGTGGCGTCCTGGCTGCTCGACCTCACCGCTCAGTCGTTCGTGACGAGCCCCGATCTTGGAAACTTCTCCGGCAAGGTGTCCGACTCCGGTGAGGGCCGCTGGACGGTTGCCGCCGCGAATGACGAGGGCGTTCCCGCCCACGTTCTGACCGCGTCCCTCTTCGAGCGTTTCGCCTCACGTGGGCAGGACGACTTTCAGAACCGCGTCCTCTCCGCCATGCGCTTCGGCTTCGGCGGCCACGTCGAAAAGAAATGACGCCTCAGGCAGCGCCGTCCGACGCGCTCGTCTTCTTCGGGGCGACCGGGGATCTTGCCTACAAGAAGATCTTCCCCGCCCTTCAGTCGATGGCCCGCCGTGGGACCCTCACGTTCCCGGTCATCGGCGTGGCGAAGTCGGGCTGGACCACCGAACAGCTGGTCGAGCGGGCGAAGAACAGCGTCACTCACTACGGCGGTCTGAAAGAGGATGCGTTCAAGATCCTCGCTTCCAAGCTGCGGTATGTGGACGGCGACTATGCCGACCCCGCGACCTTCAATCAGCTCAAGGCGATGCTCGACAAAGAGGGCACGTCGAGGCCGACCCATTACCTCGCGATCCCGCCCAGCCTTTTCCCGACCGTCATTCAGAGGCTTGCCGAGTCGGGGTGCCACACCAAGGGCCGCGTGGTGGTCGAGAAACCGTTCGGCCGCGACCTTGAAACCGCTCGCTCCCTGAACGAAGTGGTCCATCGGGCCTTCGACGAGTCGTCCATCTTCCGCATCGACCACTACCTCGGGAAAGAGGCGGTTCAAAACATCCTGTATTTCCGGTTCGGCAACGCTTTCCTCGAACCGATCTGGAACCGCAACTACGTCGAGAACGTCCAGATCACCATGGCCGAGAGTTTCGGGGTGAGCGGGCGCGGGAAGTTTTACGACGAGACCGGGGTCATTCGCGACGTCATCCAGAACCATCTTCTGCAGGTCGTGGGTTTTCTTGCGATGGAGCCGCCGTCGTCGGCGAGCCCCGACGCGATTCGCGACGAGCAGGCGAAGGTGCTGCGCACCGTCCGCTCGCTCGACACCGAGCACATGGTCCGCGGGCAGTTCCGCGGCTATCGCGATGAGCCGGGTGTCGCGAAGGATTCGTACATCGGCACGTATGCGGCGCTCAAGCTCTGGATCGACTCGTGGCGCTGGGCCGGCGTTCCTTTCTTCGTCCGCGGCGGCAAGGCGCTTCACAAGACGGTGACCGAGGTGGTGGTCGAACTGAAGACACCGCCCCAGGTGGTCTTTCATGAGGCCGCGTTCGCGAAAGGAAACTACGTTCGCTTCCGGCTTGGGCCCGAGGTGCAGATCGCGATCGGCGCCCGGGCGAAGCGTCCGGGCGACGGCATGGCCGGCCGTCCGGTCGAACTCGCGGTCGTGCAGCAGAGCGGGGGCGACGAGATGGACGCCTACGAACGGCTTCTCGGCGACGCGATGGAAGGCGACCCGACGCTATTTGCGCGCTACGACACCGTAGAAGCGGCGTGGCGGATCGTGGATCCTGTGATCCACGGGCCGAGCGATCTGTGGGAGTACGAGCCCGGTTCGTGGGGACCGCCCCAGGCCGATCGGCTCGTTGCTGATGTGGGAGGTTGGCACTCGCCTGAATGAGCAAGAAAGTTCTCGTACTTGATGTCGGCGGGACGAACCTCAAACTTCTTCTGTCCGGGGAGAAGGAACCCACGAAACTGCCTTCGGGAACGCAGTTCACGCCTCGCGCGCTCGTGGCCGCCGTGAAGAAGCTCACGGCTGACAAGTCCTTCGACGCCGTCTCCATTGGATTTCCCGCCGCGATCGTGGACGGCAAGATCTCCCATGAGCCTCACAATCTCGGCAGGGGCTGGGTGAAGTTCGACTTCCAGAAGGCGCTTGGGAAGCCGGTCAAGCTGATCAACGACGCGGCGATGCAGGCCCTTGGAAGCTACGAGGGCGGGACCATGTTGTTCCTTGGCCTTGGAACCGGCCTTGGGTCGGCTCTGGTCACGGGCGGGAGTGTGGCGCCTCTCGAGCTCGCGCACCTGCCTTACCGGAAGGGCGAGTACGAGGACTATGTCGGCCTGCGCGGTCTCGAGAAGTTCGGGAAGAAGAAATGGCGGGAGCATGTCACCACGGTGGTCGGGCTACTGAAGCAGGCGATGGTCGCGGATTACGTGGTGTTGGGCGGCGGCCAGACAAAGCTTCTCAAGGACCTGCCCGCAGGGTGCCGTCGGGGCGACAATTTCAACGCCTTCAAAGGCGGGCAGAGGGTCTGGGAATAGGCCCCTGTCCTGGGCGCCGCGCCGCGCGAGTGGATCCCATCCGAGCGCTCCGGGCTGAGTAGGACAGAAAAAAAGGGCCTGGCGTCGGCCCCGACGTATGCGGGGACGCGAACATGCCAGGCCCGGAATGGGACCATTTGAGTGGATCCCTGCCGTCTTTGGAGGACGGCTCTTTTTTACTTGACGCGCCCCTCGGTAGGCCGTTTGGCGCCCGAGGGGCCGCGTCTCTTAGGTGGAGTGTCGTTCGACATGCGGCGTTTCGCTGCTTCGCGCCTCCTTCCATGACCGGCTTGGCGTTTCTTTACGACCTGGCTGGACGGTCGCGGCGTAGATAATCGCGGTTGCAACCGACACATCTAATTTGCTCCCGCCCCCGATCCCTGTCAAGGACTTTCAGTGCCAAATCTCACGTAGGGGGCCTCCCGACCGCGATTATCGGTACGGGTGGGTCAGGGCGAGGTTGCCAGCCTCGAGGATGCGCCTTGCGGCGGCGACAACGCCGTCCTCGGCGCCGAAGACCGCGGAGCCCGCGACGAAGACGCGAGCACCCGCGGAAACCACGCGGCCGATTGTGTTGGCGTCGATGCCGCCGTCCACTTCGAGTTCGCACTCGGGATTCACCGAGTCGATCAGTTCACGGATCCGGCGGATTTTCGGCAAGGTGCTCTCGATGAATTTCTGACCCCCGAATCCAGGATTCACGGTCATCACGAGGACGAGATCGATATCGGCAAGGACCTCTTCGATCGCCGACTCGGGCGTCGCGGGATTCAAGGCGACGCCCACTCTCTTTCCGAGTTCCTTGATGCGATGGATCGTGCGGTGCAGATGCCGCGCGCCCTCGGGATGCACCGTGATGGTGTCGGCTCCCGCCGCGGCGAATTCGGGAGCGTAGTGGTCGGGATCCTCGATCATCAGATGACATTCGAGCGGGAGGGCGGTCACCTTGCGAAGGGAGCGAACCACCACCGGGCCAATGGTCAGGTTCGGCACGAAGTGGCCGTCCATGACGTCCACATGGATGCGATCGGCGCCGGCTATCGCCGCTTCCGCCACCGCCTCGCCGAGGCGCGCGAAGTCGGCGGAGAGGATCGAGGGGGCGAGCTTGATGGTCTGGTTCATGATCCGGCCTCGACCAGGGGCGGCGAATCCGGCTGGCGTTTCAAATGAGCCGCTGCCGCCTCGTCGATCAGCCACACGAGGTCGCCGTCGATGGGAGCGACCATCTGGGCGGGGAACTCAAGAGGGTTTCGGGGGCCTTCGAGGACGCGCTCGAGAGCCTCGCCTTTGTCGTTGCCGTCGACGAGGAACATCGCGCATCGAGCCGCGTTGATGACGGGAAGAGTGAGGGTCAAGCGTTCCGCGCTCAGTTGGGGGACATCGTTTCGCACCACCCATGCCTCCCGTTCTTCGAGCGCTGAGGTGAAGGGGAAAAGCGAAGCGGTGTGGCCGTCTTTCCCCATGCCCAGCATCACGAGGTCGAAACGCGGCAGGGCCTCCTCGCGTTTGATTCCGAAGAACTTCGAGAGCTCTTTCTCATATTCGCGCGCGGCCAGCGTGAGGTCTCCCTTCTCTCCCGCCATCCGGTGGATCTGCGAGGAGTGGAGTTGAAGCCCGCTTAGCAATGCCTCGTTCGCGGTGTTGAAGTTCGAATCGGGATGATCGGGCTCGACCGCGCGCTCGTCGCCGAAGTAGATCTGCACCGAACTCCATTCAACGAGGCGGGAGAACTCGGGCGAGGCGAGACGCTCGTAGGTTCGGCGCGGCGTGCGGCCCCCCGCAAGGGCAACGTGAAAGACGCCCCGGTCCCATGTAGCCTTTTTCGCCAGCCGGACGAAGAGCCTGGCGGCGTACAGGGCCACCGCATCCGCATCGGGAAACCCGAGAATGATTCGCTCCATCCTAGGAATGATAGCCGCGCCCAAGTTTGAGGCTCGAGCTTTTTTGTGGTCGCCGCGCTAGAAGGTCAAACGCCAGGAGAGTGTGGCGAGGATCTCCACTGCGCGCGGGTCGAGGTTCAAGTCGCGCCGGTTCATCCGGGTGCTCCCGACCCGCAGGACTTCCGCGGTGATGCGGTGCCTCGGTGAAGGACTCACGATGTAGGCGAAGGTCCAGCCTTGGCCGGACTCCTCATTCGCATCCTCGCGGACGAACTCGTCGCGGTCCCGCACGCGGAAAGCGTCGTAGCGGGCAGTGAGGCGGTGCTTCGTATCGGTCGAAAGCCAGGTGGTGATGATGTACGCGGCTTGGAAACCCGCGATCACCGCGTTTTTGCCCTGTGGTGTCACCCCCATCCGCGTTTCGCCGTCAAGGCCCTGGGCCACCACTTCAAACGGGCCGAACGAACGCGCGAGACCCGCGGCCCAATACCCGGTTCGCCACGCGTACTGCTCTCCGTCGAACGACCCGGGGCTCGCGGTCTGGGGCTGATAGAGCACCCTGGCGCGATACCGATCGTGGGTCAAGGCGCCACCCGCCGACCACGTCCACTTCTGATCGACCTCACGCATCGGCTGGACGTGAAGCGGCTGATCGGGAAACAGGCCGGAGCGGTCGAACGAGCGCAGGGCGGGGAGCGGGAGGCGGTCGCCGAAACCGCTGACCCGGTCGTGCATCGCGAAACCACGCCAGGCGAGCAGCGTCCCGTTCGGATCGTTGCCACGCGTGTAGGCGCCGAAGAGACGGAGATTGGCTTCATTGATCCTGAAGGACGGGCCGGCCTCGACGCCGAGGCTTCGGACCTCTTCGCCGATCCACGCGTTGATGGCCGAGAACGTCGAGGTGTAGGGCGAGAGCCAGGCCATCTCGGTGTTTTCGAGGGACACCGTGGGGAAGAACAGGCCGGCGCGGATGTCGAGCGACGTGGAATCGCCGAGGGCGGGGTGATAGCGAACGAGCGCTTCGACCACGTCGACGCGTCGCTCGAAGTTGTGCTCCGCATCGACGTTGGCATGAAC
Organism: Vicinamibacteria bacterium; assembly: GCA_043754395.1. Taxonomy (GTDB): domain Bacteria; phylum Acidobacteriota; class Vicinamibacteria; order Fen-336; family JAGNNV01; genus JAGNNV01. The sequence goes on along the minus strand of JAYUUU010000012.1, from coordinate 10,067 downwards.
GCGAAGACTGAGGTCGGGTCGGGCATCGAATCGTCCGAGGAGTGCGGCCTGGGCCAGGGTCGCCTGAACCGCGCGAGGCTCGTGGCCGTACCGGGTTTTCCCGAGACCTCCTTCGAGGAAGCTCACCGAGGGGGGAGTCGTGACCAGGCGTCCCTCGAGGACGAGATTGAACGCGAATCGATCGTCGCCGCGCGCCCATGAGGGAGCGAGGGCGGATATGGCCACCAGGGTGACGATGGCCCGGCGGAAAGGATCTGGGCTGCGCATTCGGCTAGCCGCCTGAATCGGCGCTCTCGGCCTCGGGACCTGGAGGAGTCGCATCTTCCAGGTGATCGAGGTAGCCCTCGGGGAGCGCCACTTTCTGCGTGCCGGCGCTCTTCCCGCGCGCGACGCGCACGCCTGCGGGCGGAAAGGGAGTGAGCGGATCCACCACCGCGATCGTCTCTTCGAGCTGATCGAGCGATTCGACGCGCATCAGCGACTCGCGCAGCGGGGCCGAGCCCGGGAAACACTTCGTGTACCAGGCCGAGTGTTTGCGGAAAGCGCGCATGCCGGGGAGTTCGCCCATGAACGCGGCCAGACCGCGGGCGTGTTTCATCATCGTGACGGAGATCTCGCCGAAATTCGGCGGGTCTTGCGGTTCGCGTCCGGCGAAAACATCGGCGAGGTCGCGGAAGAGCCAGGGCCGACCGAGGCACCCGCGTCCGACCACCACTCCATCGCAGCCGGTCTGCCTCATCATCCGGAGAGCGTCATGCGCTTCCCAGATGTCGCCGTTGCCGAGAACCGGGATGGTTCGCACCGCCTCTTTAAGCTGGCTGATCGCCGTCCAGTCCGCTTCGCCATCGTAGAGCTGGGCGGCGGTGCGGGCATGCAGAGCGATGGCCGCGCAGCCTTCACCTTCAGCGATGCGTCCGGTCTCGCGAAAAGTGAGGAGGTCGTCGCTGATGCCTTTACGGAACTTGATGGTGATGGGAGTCGACCCGGCGTTCTTCACGGCTGCGGTTACGATGCCGCGAAGGAGATTCGGTTTCAGTGGAAGTGCGGCGCCCCCGCCTTTGGATGTCACCTTCCGGACCGGGCAGCCGAAGTTCATGTCGATGTGATCGACCCGGCCTTCGCTCACGAGGACACGCACCGCCTCGCCCACGTAGTGCGGGTCGACGCCGTAGAGCTGAAGGGAACGCACGGTCTCGTCGGGCGCGAAGCTCGCGAGCAGCTCGGTCTTTGGATTGCCGTCGACGAGCGGGCGCGCGGTGATCATTTCGCTTACGTAAAGACCCGCCCCGAACTCTCGGCAGATGGATCTGAATGGAGGATTCGTCACGCCCGCCATGGGGGCAAGGACCACGGGCGGATCGACCGCGATGGTGCCTATTGCGAGGGGAGCGAATTCACCCGGCCGCGCGAGCGCTACCTCGCGATTGAGGGGCGAGATGTAGGCGGGGTTCAATGCGCGCGAGGGGGCGAAGGCGCGCCCGACTCGATCCAGCCACCGCCGAGGCAGACCTCACCGTCATAGAACACCGCGGCCTGACCGGGGGTGATCGCGCGTTGGGGTTCGTCGAAATCGAGGTGGACGGCCCGACCCGTGATGTCGGGCGTGATCGTCACCGCCGCATCCTTCGCGCGATAACGGATCCTCGCGGTGGCGCGAAGGGGAGCTGTGGGCTCCGCAATCGAAAGCCAGTTCACGTCCCGGACTCGAGCGTGTTTGGAGAGCAACGCCTCCTCGGGGCCTACCGTGACCTCGCGGGAAGCGGCGTCGATGCCGATCACATAAAGAGGAATGGGCGATCCGACACCGAGGCCCTTGCGCTGGCCGACCGTGAACTTGTGGACGCCCCCGTGTTTACCGAGCGAAGCACCCGCCTGGTTCACGATGGCGCCCTTCGAGAGAGACGCTCCCGCTCGATTCTTCTCAACGAAGGCGGCGTAGTTGTCATCCGGAACGAAGCAGATCTCCTGGCTCTCCGGTTTATCGGCCGTCGCCATGTTCAGGCCCTTGGCGATCTGCCGGACCTCGGACTTGTGAAGATGTCCGACCGGGAAGACCGCGGCGGCAAGCTGCTCCTGGGTGAGGCCAAAGAGGAAGTAGGACTGATCCTTGTCGGGGTCTTTGCCGCGCAGAAGCCGGAAACGGCCGGTCGCGGGATCCTGATCCTTAAGGGCGTAGTGGCCCGTGGCGACGTGATCGATGCCGAGGGCGCGAGTCCGCGCGAGCAGGGAGTCGAACTTCACGTCGGTGTTGCAGTTGGCGCAGGGCAGGGGAGTCCGACCCTCGGCATAGTCCTTCACGAACGGCTCGATGACGCCCTTGCGGAAAGCGTCCTCGAGGTTCAAGACGTAGTGAGGCACGCCGAGCTGCGAGGCCACGCGCTTCGCGTCGTGCAGGTCGTTGAGCGCGCAGCACCGTCCGAACGAGGATCCATGGCCCTCCGCCGAATCATGGAGCTGCATCGAAATCCCGACCACGTCGTGGCCCGCCTGCTTGAGCAGGGCGGCCGCGACACACGAATCGACGCCTCCGGACATGGCAACAACAACGCGCATAGGCGTGAGTTTATCGGCGGGTGGTGTTTCGAGGTCGTTTATTTCCCAGGCGGAGGCGCCCAACTCGTGGTTTGCGCGCCAACCAGACCGCGTTCGAACATTTGGACCCGGTGTCGCGTTATTTCCTGATAACGGTAAGGAGATTCCATGACCTCAATGATTCCGGGCTACAAGACCTTCAAAGCCATCAAGTTCCTGATCACGGGTCCCACGATCATCGCCCTGCTGTTCGCCATCAACCTGATGACCTCTCCCGGTGACTGGTGGTTCCAGTGGGCCGCCTTCGGGATCGGAATTGCCTGGTTCATCAGCCTCATGAGGGTGATCCGCTCGGTGATAGTGGTTGGGGGTCTCGCCGCCCTCAGCTATCTCGCCTACCGGTACTTCACGAAGCAGGAGATGTCCGTTCCCACGCAGTTGGCATAGCGAAGCCCGCCGCGCCGCCGCCCGGGCGTGGCCAAGCCGGATATCATCCCCTCGTCTCGAGGCGCGCCTTTAAAAGGGTGCGCCTTCTGTCTTCACCGAACCACCGAAACGACGAGGAAAAGAAAACAATGCCCATCCAGGTCGGCGACCGCCTTCCCGAAGCCAGCTTCTCCACCATGACCGCTGATGGGCCGAAGCCTCTCACCACCGCGGAGGTCTTCGCGGGGAAGAAAGTCATCCTCTTCTCCGTTCCCGGCGCTTTCACCCCAACGTGCTCGAAGCAACATCTCCCGGGTTATGTGAAGCAGGTCGATGATCTCAAGGCGAAGGGCGTGTCGGCGATTGCCTGCCTCGCCGTCAACGATGTCTTCGTGATGGACGCCTGGTCGAAAGCACTCGGCGCCGACGGCAAGGTCTTGATGCTCGCCGACGGCAACGCGGCCTTCACGAAGCAGATCGGCCTGGAACTCGACGCGTCGAAGCATGGCATGGGCACTCGCTCGCAACGCTTCTCGATGGTCGTGGACGACGGTGTCGTCACCACGCTGAACATTGAGGCTCCCGGTAAGTTCGAAGTCTCGAGCTGCGAAGCCACCGCCCGACAGCTCTAATCCAAACTTCAGATCCAGGACTTGGAGAGGCCAATGGAAATTCCCTTCAGCCGGCGTGCGCTCGCCGCGGGCATCGCCTGCGCCTTCGCCCTCACCGCCCTCTCGAGCCCGACCGCACGCGCCGCCGCTGGAGGCGCTGGTTCGATCAGCGCCGCCGATCTCAAGACCTGGCTGACCCAGATCTCATCGGACGAATTTGAGGGCCGCGCGACTTTCACGGAAGGGCTTGGACTTGCCGCCGCCTACATCGCGAGCGAACTCAAAGCGATGGGTGTCAAACCCGGCGGAGACAACGGCTCGTATCTCCAGAGGGTGAAAGTCCTCGGCGTCAAGAGCACCAGCCGGAACACGGTGAGCGTCACCGTGAATGGCGAGACGAGAGTCTTCAAGGACGGAGCGGGCATCTCGTTTCCGCGGAACGCAGGGGGCAAGCGGACCTTCAGCTCGGGTGAAATCGAGTTCGTTGGCTACGGCGCGTCTCTTCCGGAGTTGAAGGTCGACGATTACGCGGGCCGGAACGTCGCGGGCAAGGTGATCGTATTTCTTGGCGCGCGCGGGCCGAAGGGCGCCGAGGCCCCGACCAACCGGCGACTCCTGGGAGGTCGTTCGCGTTACGCGATTGATGTGATGAAGGCGGTCGCGAGTATCGGTCCGCCGTCTGGGTTCGGGTTCGGCCCCCCCGCTGCAACCGCGAGCCCCTTACCCTCGCCGAGCCCGTCGCCTGCGGCCGCGCCCGGTGGGGGTCGAGGCGGTTTTGGCCAGCCGCTGCCCACTCCGGATTTCATCACCGTCGAGCGGCTCGACAAACCGCTGCCTCCAGTTCTGAGCGCTCAGGACGAGTTCCTCGAGTTCCTCTTCAGCGGCGCGGATGTGAAGTACGCGGACCTCAAGGCGAAGGTCGCCGCCCAGGATCCGCTTCCTGCGGTGTCGCTCAAGGGCGTTTCCGTCACCTTCGGCATTGACGCTGACTACGAGGTGGTTCGGACGCAGTTCACGCGCAACGTCGTGGGCATCGTCGAGGGCTCCGATCCCAAGCTCAAGGACACCTACGTCGCCTTCGGCGCGCATTACGACCACGTGGGTTATGCCGAAGGCGAACTGGTCGACACGCCGGTCAGCGAGGCCGCGCCCGAAGGAAAGCGGCGGCTGGGTGGCCCCATGGGCGGCCGGGTGAAGCCGGGAACCGTGGTCACGGATCGGATCTGGAATGGCGCCGACGACGATGGTTCGGGTACCGTGACCCTTCTTTCCCTCGCCAAGGCGTTCGCCACGGGGCCTCGGACGAAGCGCTCCACCATCTTCGTCTGGCATACGGGCGAAGAAATGGGGCTGTGGGGCTCACGCTACTTCGCGGACTATTCGACAGTGCCCATGGAGAAGGTCGTCGCGGTCTTGAACATGGACATGGTCGGACGCAACAACAAGGACGATCCAAAGGAGTCCAACACGGTCTATCTCGTGGGCTCGGATCGGATCAGCACCGAGCTTCACAACATCTCCGAGGACGCCAACGCCAGTCTCAAGACACCGATGAAGCTCGACTACGTGATGAACGATCCTTCGGATTCCGAACAGGTCTACTATCGCAGCGACCACTACAGCTACGCCATCAAGGGCATTCCCATTGTCTTCTACTCGACCGGGCTCCACTCCGACTACCACTACAACACCGACACCGTGGAAAAGATCTTGTTCGACAAGATGGCCCGGGTGAGTCAACTGATGTTTGAAACAGGCAGGCGGGTGGCGAACCTCGATCACGCACCGGCGCGCGACAACAAAGGGCCGCGCGTGGGCAAGGGCCTCGCCGGGAAGTTGTCCGGAAAGTAGGAGGGCAAAAGGCGATGAGCGGCGAGTCGGCGCACTGGCTCGACCGCTTCTTCGAGCACTATTACCGGTCTCAGCCGGTGGGCGCCACGTTCATCGGCGAGCATGCCTGGGACCGGTTCCTTCCCGACTACTCGGTTTCGGGCGTCGAAGATGCGCGGACGCGCATCGCGACACTTCTCGCCGAGTCGTCGGGGTTAAGCCTGGACGCGCTGACGGCCGACGAGCGACACGATGTGAGGCTCGCTCAGGGCGCCTTGCGAATCCAGGACTGGGAACTCACCGGGCATCATTTCCACCGGGGGAATCCAAGCCTCTACACGGGCGAGGCGGCCTTTGGGCTGATTTCGTTGTTCCTTACGGAGTACGCGCCGATCGAGGAGCGGGTGGAAGCGGCCGCCGGTCGGCTGAACGCGATTCCCCGCCTCCTGGATCAGGCGCGGGAGAACGTCGCGGCAGCGCCGCTCTCCTGGACCGAGCGGGCCATTCGCGAGTGTGTTGGCGCCCTGGCTCTTCTCGACCACGGAGTGCCGCTCATCGCCGAGGGTCGCGCCCTCAAGACGCCTGGCTTTGTCGCGGCGGTCGAGGGGGCCCGAGCCGCCTTCGCCGCTTTCCGGCTGTACCTCGAGACCGATCTGCGCGAGCGTCCTGAAGACGACGTGTCCGCGGGTGAAGAGGCGTTCGCCCTCCTTCTGAGCGAGGGCCACTTTCTTCACGACGATGCGGCGGAGATCGAGCGGCACGCGCGCGAGGAACTCAAGGAAGCGACTGCGGCACTGGTCGCGGGCGCTTCCGCCTTCGGAGTCGCCTCGCCCGCGGACGCTCTGGCCCAGCTCAAGTCACATCGACCGGGGCCGGATGAGTATGTGCGCCGCTACCAGGAGTACTGGGACGAGGCGCGCCGGCTGGCGACGTCGAAGGCGCTGCTCACCTGGCCGGAGTTCCCGATACGGTACGTGGAGCGGCCGGCCTGGAGCCGTGCCGCGGCTCCGTACTTGTACTTCCTTTTCTATCGATCGCCCGCCGCAGCGCATCGTCCCGCCGTCCATGACTACCTGATAGCACCCCTCGACCGCAGTCAGAGCAATGAAGAACAGCGACGCTTCCTCGAAACACACAACGATTCGGTGATCAAACTGAACCATGTGGCGCATCACGGTTCCATCGGCCACCATGTTCAGAACTTCCACGCCTTCAAGGCCGGATCGCGGATCGGCCGGATGGCCGCGGTTGATTGCGCCTCAAGGATCGCTCTCCTGTGCGGCGGCACCATGGCCGAGGGCTGGGCCTGCTACGCCACCGACCTCATGAGCGAGGCGGGGTTCTTCACTCCCCTCGAGAGGTATGCGGAGATCCACAGCCGCGTGAGGATGTGCGCCCGCGCGATCGTCGACGTGAGGTTGCATCACGGACGTTGGACGCTCGACCACGCGGCTCGCTTCTACGAGGAGCATGCCTTTATGAGTGCTGCCGCCGCGATGGGCGAGGCGGTGAAGAACAGCATGTTCCCAGGCGCCGCCGTGATGTACCTCGTGGGAAGCGATTCGATCGATCGCCTCCGGCGCGAAATGCAGGGCATCGAGGGGCGGTCCTTCTCTCCTCTTACGTTCCACGACAGGTTCCTGTCTTACGGTTCGATCCCGGTCAGCCTGATCGCCACTGCGATGAAGCAGTCGGCGAATAAGCTCCACCCGTGAATTCCCTGAGCCCGGAGACCCTCGCCTACGGGCGGCGGATCATGACCGCCCTTCTGGGCGTCGATGCCCTCTACCGCAAGGAGAGCGGGGATGGCGAGGGTGTGGTGGTGGTCAATCTGGACCTCGAGAAGAAGTACGCGGCCGAGGGTTTCCTTACGTACGCGGATGCGGCGCGCTGTTTTGAAGAGTTGCGGACCGACGCTCGCGGCCTGGGCGAGACGGACCGGCGGGTCTACTACGACGCGCTCTGCCACTCGACGCTTTCTTTCATCACCTGGAGGCGGAGCGGCCTTCCCTTCGTCGAACAGATTCGCGACTTCCTCCACGTCCCGGCTGAACCCGCACCTGAAGGCGCGCTCGCAGGCCTTAAAGCGGAAATGGGCGCGCTGCTCACCGCGATGGGCTACAGAGGAGATCTCCGCGCTCAGTGCGCGGCGTGGGAAGGAAAGAACCGCGTGCCCGCCGAGCGTGTGCCCGCGGTTCTCGAAGGCCTTCTCGACGAGGCCTGGCGGAGGACGGAAGAACGGCTACTCAAGATTCCGCGCCCGCAGTCGGACGGCATGCACGTGGTGCCGGTAAAGGGCGTCGCGTTCAACGCCCGCTGCGATTACCTGAGCCGGAGAATCGAACTCAACGTCGACCCGGTGCTGACTCGGCCGGGGCTGAAGCATCTCGCCGTTCACGAGGGCTATCCCGGCCATTACGTCCAGTTCACGCTCCGCGCCACGATGGAGGAGGAGGGAGAGGCGGCCGCGGACGTTCTGCTCTCGATCGTGAACAGCGCGAGTTCCTCGATCTTCGAAGGCATCGGCGATTCGGGCATCACGATGCTTGATTGGATGGAGAGTGACGACGACCGGGTGCAGGCCCTGATGAACGTATATCGAGCGGGGATCGGCACCGAGGCGGCCTGGCAGTTCCATGCCCTGGGCTGGCCGGCCGCACGGGTGGCGGAGTCTTTGGCCGAGCGTAGTCTGGTCGGCGGAGATGGCTGGGTGGCGAACCGGGTGAAGTTCATCGAAAAGCCCGCGCGCGCGGTTCTGATCTGGTCCTATTGGTGGGGAGAGCGCGTGGTGAGCGGGGCGTGGAGCCGCATTGGCGCCTATAGGCGGGACGCCTTCCTGCGATTCCTCTACGGCCGCATGCACTCGAACGCGTCGATCGGGATGTTCGAATGATGGAGACCCTCAGGGGTCTCGCCGCGACGGGGGCCCTGGCGGGGGTTTTGATGTGCGGCTGTTCGCGGGCGCGCGAGGTGGGAGTGGAGACGGATCGTCGAATCCTCCGCGTGGCCTACGACCGCGAGATCGACGTCTTGAACGTCTTCACCAGCCAGAATCTCGTTGACATCAGTTTCAGCATGGTCGAGGGTCTCGTCACCACCAACGAGAAGAACGAGTACATCCCCGTGCTCGCGAAGGAGATTCCGACCGAGGCTAACGGCCTCGTGGAGCGGCTTCAGGACGGCTCGGTGCGGATGACCTGGCGCTTGCATGAAAACGTCCGCTGGCACGACGGCGTCGCGTTCACGAGCGGAGATGTCTGCTTCACCTGGCGCTTTGTGATCGAACCAAGGTCGATGACCTACAACCGAGAGGAGTACGTCGGTATCAAGAACTGCGAGACGCCCGACGATCACACCGTGGTCTTCACCTGGGATGGGGCCTACGCCTACTACGCGGGCCTTTTCGAGGGGATTCTGCCGCGGCATGTCTTCACGAAGCCCAACGGTAAGGAGATGACGGTCGACGAGATCGTCGACTACGAGCCCTACAACCGAGGGGCCCGGACCATCGGCACCGGCCCATTCAAGTTCGCGGAGTGGAAGAGCGGGGAATTCATCCGGGTCGTCCGCAATCCGGACTATTGGCGCGGGAAGGAGTACCCCGGGATTGACGAGATCGTCTGGGCCTTCATACCGGACAACAACACCCGCCTCCTGGCGCTCAAGTCGGGTCGTTACGACTGGGGCCGGATCCAGCCCACGCAGGTGGGCCTGCTCCGAAAGATCGAAGCCGCCGAAGTTCACCTCATTGACGCCAACTCGGTGATGCATTTCGACCTCGCGATCCGCACGGAACTCGGGAAGAAGCTTTTCGAGGACCTGCGGGTCCGCCGGGCGATCTTCCACGCCATCGATCGCGACGCAATCGCGAAGAAGCTCATGGAAGGCGCGGTGAAGGTGGCCGAGGGCCCGATCAATCCAAACAGCCCTTACCACAACGCGAAGGTGGTGACGTATCCCTACGACCTCGCGCAGTCGCGGCGGCTGCTCGACGAGGCGGGCTGGAGAGTGGGTCCGGACGGGGTGAGACACAAGGGCGGGCAACGCTTCTCCTTCGTGATGCTCAACCGCGCGGGGAGCACAGACCGCATCCTGGTGGCTCAGGTGATCCAGTGGGGATTGAAAGCGGTGGGGATCGAGGTCACGTTCGACACCCTCGAGAGCGCCGCGTGGACGCAGCGGTGGCGTCTTGGGAAGTGGGAGGCGATCGTGAGCGCCTGGTTTCTTCCCGCCGACCCGGGGATCACGGGCCTTTATTCCTGTGAGGGAGCCAACAACATGGCCGGCTACTGCGATCCGGGGCTCGACCGGATCCTCGAAGAGTCGGACAAAGCACTTTCGCTCGACGCCCGCATGCCCTTGCTGCACGAGGCCCAGGCGAAGCTCGCGGAGCAGGCGCGGATGTTGCCGCTCTATCAGAACGTGCAGCCCGAGGTGGTTTCGAGACGCGTCCAGGGTTACCGGGGCAGCGGGACCAACTTTGGGAGCTTCTGGAACCTTTGGCAGTGGCGTCTCAGCGAGGCCGGGACCAGCAGCCCGTGGTGAAAGTCTGCCGGCATTCGACGAACGCTGCATCCCGCCTGGACTTCTTCACTCAGGAGCCCGAATATTCCCGATATTCGGGCCCTTCGGCTCATCGCCAGCCGGGCGCATCGCTCGTCTCGGTGC
>JAYUUU010000011.1:0-2524 GCA_043754395.1 Vicinamibacteria bacterium | reverse complement strand
GGACGCACGGCGCTCTCGAGGGCTGAGGCCGGGCTCTTCGTATCAGCCCTCGCGATCGTTGGACTTGGCAGCGCCTTCTACCATGCGCGTCTGACCTTTTTCGGCCAGGTCCTCGATGTCTCGGGGATGTACCTCATCGCCACTTTCATCCTTCTTCACCGTCTTGGTCCGCGTTTTCGACTGCCGCCGACCGGAAGTGTCGTTGCTTTCGTGACCGCCAACGCAGCTCTCATGGTCGCGCAGGTCACCACACCTTCCCTGCGGCGTGTGGTTTTTGGCGTTCTCCTCGTCGCCGCTCTCGTCGTTGAATGGCAGGCTTCGCGCCGCGGCCGCCCCCGGCTGTTGAGAGGAACGGCCCTGATGGCCCTTGCCTTCGCGATCTGGACCCTCGACCGCGAGCGCGTGGTGTGCGCGCCCGAGAGCCTCCTCCAGGGACACGCGTTGTGGCACATCCTTGGCGCCATCGCCGCGGCCTGTCTCTTCAAGAGCTATGAAGAGGATGCTCCCGCCCTCGCACGCACCTAGAATCTCGCAATGCCCAGCCGGTTGGTCGCCTCCTTCGCCCTTCTCCTCCAGACACCGCCCGCTGCTCTCGCCCCCACGCTCAAGTACGACATGCCGGAAGGGTGGACCACAAAGCCGCTCTCTTCAAAGATGCGCGTCGCGGAGTTCGTCCTCCCAAAAGCGGAGGGCGACAGCAGGACGCCGCGCAACGCGAGCATTCAGGCGTTCCTGAAGAGCCTTCACGCCGAATAACTCTCCTTGCCCGAGCTGCCTGAGGTCGAAGCCGCGCGTAAGGCCGCGCTCCGCCACCTCAAAGGCCGGCGTATTGTCGCCGCGCACTGCCATAAGGATCCGATCGTTCTTTCGGGAGGATCTCCTCGAAAGATCGAGCAGGCGCTTCGCGGCGCCACCATTGAAGACGCCGGGCGCTTCGGGAAACACCTCTGGTTCGAGCTCGACCGCAAGCCCTGGCCGGTTTTTCATTTCGGCATGACCGGCCTCTTTCATTTCCTTGAGGCCGAGGCCGAGCCGCCGCGTTTTCTGAAGCTCGAACTGACCCTCGATGACGATCGACGATTCGCCTTCACCGACCCAAGGCGTTTCGGCCGATTGCGCCTCGCCCACGACCCAAGGAGCGAGCCCCCGCTCAAAAGCCTCGGCCATGACCCCCTCTTCGGCCTCCCGACAATCGACGAACTCGCCGCACTGATCGGCTCACGCAAGGCGCCCATCAAAGCGGTGCTTCTCGATCAGTCCACGTTCGCGGGCGTGGGGAACTGGATCGCCGACGAGGTGCTCTATCAGGCCGCCATCCGTCCGCAGCGCCAGGCTTGCGATCTTTCAAGGGTCGAAGTGGCGCGTCTCCGAGGCACCCTCCTCCGCGTCATCCGCCGCGCGGTTGCGGTGAATGCGGACTCGGATCGCTTTCCCGTGGGCTGGCTCTTCCATCGCCGATGGGGCAAGGTGAGGAATTCAAAAATGCCGGATGGCGGAGCCATCGTTCACGATACGGTCGGCGGACGCACCACCGCCTGGGTGCCGTCGCGACAACGTTGACGCTCATCCGCGCGTCCTTCGCGGTGTCGCCGCTTGACCTTGCCTGCACCGGTAACGTTGAATCACAGGAACGGGCCTCTGTGGCGAAGGTCGACACTCGAAGTTTGGAGAGAAAAAGCATGGCCGAGTCGGACAAACCCGCGTCGAGGTTCTCGAGACGCTCCTTCATCAAGACCGCGGGAGCGGGCGCTGCCATTGCGGGTGTTTCCGCGCAGGCGCAGGAAAAGAAGCCCGAAGTCCTCGGCCCCGACGCCTCGACGATCACTCTCAAAGTGAACGGCGCCTCGAGGCAAGTCACCGTGGAGCCGCGCGTGACCTTGCTCAGGGCGCTTCGCAACGAGCTCGAGATCACGGGTGCTAAGGAGGTCTGCGACCGCGGTGGTTGCGGAGCCTGCACGGTTCTCATGGATGGTCGCACCGTCAACGCCTGCATGCTGATGGCGTGGGACGCGGTCGGCCACGAGATCACCACCGTCGAATCCTTCGGGACGCCCGAAAAGCTCTCACCGATCCAGGCCGCGTTCCTCGAGTGCGACGGCTACCAGTGCGGCTTCTGCACGCCGGGCATGATCGTAAGTTGCACCGCTCTCCTCAAGTCGAATCCCAAGCCGACGCTCGACGAAACCAAGGCGGCGCTTGCGGGTAATCTCTGCCGCTGCGGAACCTACGGCCGCATCTTCGAGTCCGTCGACAAGGCGGCGAAGGCCATGGCCGCGGCGAAACCCGCGAGCAAGTCCGCCGCGAAGAAAGGGGAGTAGGCCATGGCTCAGCAGCCCACACCCGCCCAGACCCCGACGCCCACTCCGGCTCCAACTCCGGCTCCCACCCCGCCGCCGATTCCCACCGTCAAGATGAGGGCGAAGGCCGGCTTCCTCGGCAAGCCGGTCGAGATGGACATCAATCCCGCGGTGGGTGATCTCAAACCCTGGGACCTCGACACGCAGTTTGATGTGATGAAGGGCCG
>JAYUUU010000010.1:0-9702 GCA_043754395.1 Vicinamibacteria bacterium | reverse complement strand
ACCTTCCACGTGATCGGCCAGATGCAGCAGTTCAAGGATGCGCCGAACGTGGCCGAGCGCACGAACTGGCTCCGGCGTCTACGGATCGAGGCGCGGCGGACGTTCTAAGCGCACCTTAAGGGCAACGCGCAGCCTCCCTTTGGGGGACGCTGAGAGTGCCCGGCGTGCTGCTGTGCACCGCGCTTTAGCGGCGGCGGTGATCGCTACCGGGCGATGCCGAGAAGCTCCGAAAGACCTTCGGGCTCGGAATCGAACTGTATGCCGGTCTGATAGGACAGCCCTTCGAGCCGTGACCACATGACCGTGCCGATGCCGTCGACGGCCAGCACGGGTTCGTCCGCCATTCGGAACTCGACGCGCACGGAAACTTTATTGTCGCGGGGAAGGTCCTCACCCGTCCGCAGACGGCAGCCCAGACGGGAGAGGTCCATGGCGGTGGCGGGACGCCAGTCTCCCGGAATCGCAGCGTAGGACACGCTCAGCCGGCACGCGATGCGCGCAGTGATCCGACGGTTCGGCCGCTTGATCGAACCGGAGGTGGGCCGGGGTGTGCCTTGTGTCGTTGGATTCAACGCCATAGCTATTCTGGTGGTGGGTACTGGTGAAGGGTTTTGGGGGGAAACCGTACTCTAGCCCAACCGGGGTCCAAGGGAGGAACACCCCGGACATTTCTCACAAGCACGACCCCGACGAAAAGACCTAGAATCTGCGGCTGTTCATGAAACGCCGGGTCCCTTCTTCCCTCCTCCCGACTCTCCTCGCCTTCGTCCTCAACGCCTGCGGGGGCTCCGGAGTAGGTCCCACTCCTCTCCCCAGTCCCCAGGTCGCGACTCACCCGGTCACTTTCATCGCGTTCCTGGATGAAAACGAGAACCGGGTCTTCGAGCCGAACGAAGGCACGCGCATTCCCGGCGTCGAGCTGGTGGCCGGCTCCGCGAGAGGAACCACCGCGGTGCTCACTGGTCAGGCCACATTGCAGGTTACAGAAGGGGCTCAAAGTCTGACCGTGACCGCGGCCAGCCTGCCTCCCTTCTACCGTCCCCCCGCGGCTGCGATCTCCATCACGTCACCCTCGGGCGCCCAGGTGATGGTGCCCATCACCCTGCCCCACGGCTCGAATCGACTGAACGTCTACATGGCGTTTGGGGACAGCATCACCAACGGCGAGCCCGAGGTGGGAGACGGTAACGGGTACAGGCGCAAGCTCGAGGCCATGCTACGTTCGCATTTCGGCAACGGCGAAGTAGCGAACGAGGGACGCGACGCCACCGAGTCGAACTTCGGCGAGGAGATCATCGCGGCCCGTCTTCGGGCCGTTCAGCCGTCTTTCGTCCTCATCCACTACGGCACAAATGACTGGAATTTTTGTCGCACGGTTTCGGGCTGCTTCACTTCGGGGTCCCTGCGAGAGATCGTCCGGGCGACGAACCGCGCGGGCGCTCACGCTTTCCTGGCCACGATCCTTCCCACCAACACCGACTTTGACGGCCGCGCTCCCGCCTCACGCAATGAGTATGTCGCCGAGCAGAACGTGGTCATCAAGCAGATCGCGGACCAGGAGGGGGCGGTGCTCGTCGACCTCAACGACGCGTTCTTGAAGTCGGGTCGCGCTCTGCCGACCCTCTTCGTGGACCATGTCCACCCAACGTCGGTGGGCTACGACATCATGGCCCAGACGTGGTTCAACTCAATCACCAAGGCCTACTCGAAAATATTGTCGTAGGGGCACGCTGCGCGTGCCCACACATGCACGAGCCCTACGGCCGGCAGGTTGCGCCGCGACAGCCCTTCAGGGCGGCGACTCGTGCGCTCAGGCGGGACAATGTCGATGAGGGTGCGGTGCGCGCGAGGTTGTCGAGCTGGCGGGGATCCGTCCGCAGGTCGTAGTACTCGTTCTCGAAATTATCGTACTCTGCGTAAAGCTCGGTCTGGGTTCGCACCGCGTAATAAGGCGGAATGCGAATGGGCGCCCCCGCGCCGCCGGGGTGCTCGATCAGCATCTCCTGACGCCACGACGCGATGGCGGTGGGCGTGGCGCCGAGCAACGGCGAAATCGACATCCCGTCGACCGTGGCTGGAATCCCCGCGCCCGAAAGGCCGAGGAATGTCGGCGCGAGGTCGACGAGCCCCACGAGGTGCTCGATGGTGCGGCCCGCGGGGACGCCGGGGCCGCGCACGTAGAAGGGCATGCGGATGGACTCTTCATACGGCGTGTTCTTGCCGCGTGGCAACCGATGCTCGCCGCGATGAAGTCCGTTGTCAGACGTGAAGAAGACGTAGGTGTTCGAAGTCTCCCCCAGCTGATCCAGCGTCGTGAACAGCGCGTCCATGGCCTCCTCAACCGCGAGGAGAGCCTGGAGCGACCCGCGATAGTCCTCGTCGATCTCCCGCATGGTCGCGGCATCGATCAGCGGCGTCTGGTCCTGCAGCCAGCGGGGCTTGTCGGAGACATCGCTTTCATTGAAGGATGGTCCGCGGGGTGCGGTAGCACCCGCGTACGCGGAAAGGTGCCGCGCGGCCGGAGCGGTTGGCGTGTGGGGAGCGCCGAGGCTCAGGAAAGCAAAGAAAGGCTGAGAGTCGTTGGTCTCGGCCGCTCGCAGGAAAGACTGAAGGCGCCCGGAAAGAATGTCGGCCTGGTAGCCGCTTGGAGACTCGTATTTCGTCAGCGTGCCGTTCTCGTTCAAAGTGTAGTTGTCGTTGCTGGCCTCGCGGTCGGACATCACCACACGCCAGTCGTCCCAGCCGGGTGGAATGAAGGTCTCCGAGGAAGCGCCCGTCGGATAGTCGTTTTGATACTTCCCGAAGATTCCGGTGCGATACCCGGTGGCCTTGAGCCACGGACCGATGTTGTTCGCGTCATATCCGCCGGCCGCCCACGCGGGGTAGCCCGCTTCACTGCCGACGTTCCCGATCACTCGAGTGTTGTGAGAGAACTGGCCGGACAAAATGTTGGCCCGCGACGGACCGCAAAGCGGCGTGTTCGAGAAGGCGCTGGTAAATCGCAGGCCCCGCTCGATGAAAGCGGCTCGGAGACGCGGCATGTTCGAGACCATCGCTTCTTCGCCATCATCGAGCAGGACCAGGATGATGTTGGGTTTGGCCGTGGCCGGGGCCGGGGTCGGGGAGGCCGTGGTATTGGGGGTGGTTGGAGAACTGACGCCCGATCCTCCGCATGCGACGCCCAAGAAACCCATAAAAAGGGCCAGCACGAGGTTCTTGCCGGGTTTCACCGGTGGAATCGTAACGCATCAGCATCATCCGCTCTACTAGTATCCCGGTCGTGCGCTCCCGTCTCATCACCCGCGCCTTCCAGTGGCTGCTCGTCACGGTTGTTCTGTCGACCGTCTTGGTCGCCGCCTCCGAGGGCGTCCTGCGCGCGATGAACATCCACTTTCCGGGACTCCGCTTCGGAGACCGAAGCCAGGATCTTTGGGTATTCGATCGAACCAAAGGCTGGTTCCATCGCCCGAGTTTCGTGGCCGAGATGGCGCCGGGCGGCCCCGAGAGCGGCCGCGTTCGCACCAACACGCTGGGCCTGCGGGGGGCAGACGTTTCGCTGCGCAAGCCTCCCGGGACCAAACGGCTGCTCGCGATCGGCGACTCCTTTCTATTCGCCGAGAGCGTCGATGAGGAACGCATCTTCACCACGAAGCTCAAGGAGCGCCTCAACAAGCGAGGGCCTGAGCGGTGGGAGGTCGTCAACCTCGGCGTGAACGGCTACTCCACCGACCAGGAACTCATCCTGTTCGAGGAGCTCGGGCCCCGACTCGAGCCGGACATCGTGGTTCTCTTCGTCTGCGACAACGACTTCGAGGGCAACACCCAGGACTTCATGTACCAGCGCTACTACAAGCCCTACTTCGTTTTGTCCGGCGATGGGAAACTGGACCGCCGCAACACCCCGGTGCCGGGTTTCACGCGCTGGCAGAAGACGAAGCTGTGGTCAGCGCTCGGAGGTATGGAACGGGATCCGAAGCCGGCGCTCACCCATCCCGTGGGTGAACGACGCCCTCGCTTCGTTCCAAGTCGCGACACCGATGCCTCCTCCCGGTCCGGCGCTCCCCATAACCGCGGCGTTGATCGTCGCAATGCGTCAGCAGGCCGCGCGGCTCGGCAGCGAGTTCGTGGTGCTCAACACCGGCTACCGCGGCGAGCGAACCGAACTGCATCAGAAGCTCCGGCCCCTTTTGAGACGGGAGAATGTCCGGCTGCTCGGGATCGAAGGCAACCTCGACGAAGCGAGAAAACGCGACCCGAAGGGACTCTGGGACTTTCCAAACGACATTCATTGGAACGTCGCGGCCCACGACCTCGTCGGCCAGATCACCTTTAATTTTCTCGAGGCGAGCCGCCTGCTCGGCGAGCGGAGCCTTCGACAGTAGGAATCCGCGAAGGGCGCTCCGTGCCCGGCAGGACAAGGCCTGTAGGATCTGGCTGGGCTTGAGCTTTGATTCCGGCACGATCGCGACTGCTTCTCGAAGCCTGCCTCGGCACGGCTGGACTTCGCGGCGAGGCGTGGAACCGCTGGCTGGAGTTGACGCGCTTTCACGACATCGACCTCGGCTCGCATGCGCTTCTGCCCAGCGTGGGCTATTTCAATCGCGACGAGCCCCTGGCCGAATCGAGCCTGCTACGGGGGCTGTTCCGTCACAATTGGGCGGTCAATCAGCAGCGCTTCCGGCTCGTTCTCCCCGCCCTTAGCGCCCTTCAAGGCGAGGGGCTTGATCCGGTCCTCCTTAAGGGCGCGGCGGTGGCCGAACGCATCTATGGGTCTCTCGGAGCGAGACGCATGGCCGACGTGGACGTGCTCGTCGCCTCGAACGACTTCGCGAAGGCCAAGGACATCCTGGCTCGGAGCGGCTTCTCTCCTGGTTCCGGTTACCTCTGGCCGCGTGCCTCGGTGAAGAGCTGGGCTTTTGTCGGTCCCGAGGGCGCGCAACTCGATCTCCACTCCCGCCCTCTGCAGGCCCCGTGGAACGTGGCCACGGAATTGGCGATGCGAGCGGGGTTCGGGCAAGTCACGATCTCCGGACGTTCGTTCCGGACTCTGTCCGATTCAGCGAATCTGGTGGTGGCGTTGGTGCACGGCGCGCAGTACGACGGGCGCTCGAGCCACCAATGGATCCTCGACGCCTCCCTCCTCATCCGCGCCGGCGGGGTCGATTGGAACGTGTTCAGCGGAATCGCACACGCGCTGAACCTGGATTTCGCGGTTTCGCGCGGGCTCCGAGAGGCCCTGCCCTTTGTGCCCCAGGGCTCGGTGCCGTCCTCCGCACTCGAGGGCGGGCTGCGCGCGCGTCAGCGAATGGAGCAGTTCTTCCGCACCCGAGAGCCCGGCGGCGTGCTGGGCGCCCTGCCGAATCTGTACTTCCTATTCGCGCGGGAAAAGGAGCGGGGCTTGTGGGGCGGGACCTTCTGGGATTACCTTCGCGACGCGTGGGAGATTCCGGCACACACCGCTCTCGGCTCGGTACTCCTGAGTAAGTCTCTTCGCCGGGCCGGATCCGTCCTTTCCACCCCTCGTCGGCCCACGTCGTGAGACGAATCCGGATCCTGCACATCATTCCACAGCTCTCGCTTGGAGGAGCCGGACGCGGCCTCATCTCCCTGGTGCGCGCCTCGATGGCGATGGGGGGTTTCGAGCACGTCGCGATCTCGCTGGGTCGGCCCGATCCAGCCGCGCTCGCGGAAGCCGAGGCGGCAGGAATCCGGGTGTCGCCCCTCGCCTCGGTGGATTCGCTCATTGGCGCCGCCGACCTCGTCCAGGTTCACTTCTGGAACGAGCCCGAGATGAATCGGTTCCTGCGTCGGCGCCTCCCGAATCGGCGATTGCTCCTTTGGGCCCACGTTCGCGGAGCGAACGCCCCACAGGTGATAACCGGCTCGGTGGTTCGGCTCGCGACCCGCGTGGTGGCGTCGGACCCTGCCACCTTGAAGCTCCCGGCACTCGCTCGCCTGGCCGAAGGAGGCCGGGCCTCACTGATTCCCACTGGCGTCGACCCTGCTCGGCTGAGCGGGCTCCGCCGTTCCCGCAGTCGCGTGGTTCGGGTGGGCTACCTCGGATCCCTTGATTTCGCGAAGCTCCACGAAGAGTTCATTCCCTGGAGCTGTGCGATCAAGGGACCGATTCGCATAGTGGTGGGCGGCGAGGGCCCCGACCGAAAGGCCCTCGAACAAGAGGCGCATCGCCTTGGAATGGCGGATCGATTTGAGTTCCTCGGCTTCGTGAGGGACATCCGGGATTTCTTCGGCGGAATCGACATTCTGGGCCACGCCCTTACGCGGCCCTCTTACGCGGCCTCGGAGGCGGTGGTGGCGGAGGCCATGCTGGCCGGCGTGCCCCCGGTTGTGCTGAGCGAAGCGGGCGGCACCTTTCGTGTGCGGCACCAACACACGGGGCTCGTCGTGGAAGATGGTCCCTCCTACGTGAGAGCCATCGAAGACCTGGCCGGGGACGCGAACCTCCGGCGCCGGCTGGGGCGAACGGCGAAGCGCCACGCCCTGCGGCAACTCACGAGCCGGACCTGCGCTTTGAAGTTCCATCGCCTCTACATGGAGCTTCTAGCCTCCCCTAAAGCGCCTCACCCCGCATCATCCTCAACTTCGTCGGGGGCAAAGGCGTTTGAGGAGAGTCTCGGCGTTTGGGGGCGGCCGTTCCGCGAAAGCCTCCGCGGCGGCCCTCGTGCTGCGGCGGCTGACCGGAAGATCGCCCGAAGTTCCCCGGGCCTCGCGAGCGCTTCGGCCGGAGGGATCGTGCACTACCGCCTTGCGTACCCTGAGGATCCGCATCTCGCCTTGTGGTCGGGACTGGTATTCGAACATCGAGGGCGTCCGGCCCTGGCCGCCGCGGAGTACGCGCGGGCCGCCCGCAACGCTGAGGACGGTCGCGCGCAGGAGTATCTCTCTCGCATCCTCAGCCGGACGAGAGACGAGTCCGTGAAGACTTCAAGAAGCTCTTGAGCTGTATCCATCGATAGCGAGCCAGCCGCGTCAATCCGACCGTGCGCGTTTGGGGAGCCCAACCGATCGGGTTGCTCGTATCGTGCAGGCCACCGGACCTGGCCGACACGGCGCTCATGATCACGTGGCGAAACGGAACCACCGAGCTCAGAATGCATCGGCGGAAGAGGGACGCGCAGTCCTCGTGCGAAAGCCACACCGCGTGCTCGAGACCGCGCCCGGGCCAATCCTCCGCCCGCTCTCACGGTGACGGTGTCGAGGCCCGACAAGGCGCCTCGAACACCCAGACGCTCCTTCGCCTGGCAGGCACGCCGGTAGACCAGCGGCCAGTTGAGTTCGTGCTCACGGCCTCGCCAGGCCAAGGGTATGGGAGCAGCGCGAATTGAACTCAACAGCACAACCCGCTCCACCCCGCACCGCGACGCCCCTTCAATGACGTTGCGGGCGAAGCGAACCGACTGGGCGGCACGCGCCTCGGTCATGGGGCCCTCTCGATAGGGGCTCGCAAGATGGATGACGACCTTGAATCCACGAAAGTGGTCGGGGAGCTCCGACCGGCGAGACACGTCGAGCGAGTCCTTATCGGTGAAGGTCGTCGCAAGCAGATCAAGGCGTTCGCGAAGCACCCGGCCCATGAATCCGTTGGCGCCTGTGACGAGAGCGCGCCCTCCTGTGGCGGGAGATCTGTCGCGGCCGGCAAGGGCCTCACTCGCGCTGGCAATAGTTAGAGAACGACTCCACATGGTATCGAGGGCCTCTGGTCCTTCCCTGCTCGATGAATCATGATGCAATTTCGAGGAAGGATGGATCGATGCGCAGCCTGATCGTTCAGCCGTATGGTGGGCTCTGCAATCGCCTGCGCGCGGTCATCTCAGCCAGCATTTTGGCGGACAGCCTGGGGTGCAACTTCCAGGTCGACTGGGTGCCCGACCCCCTGACCTGCGGGTGCGAGGCTCGAGACCTCTTCCGCCACTTCCCCGGTACCGATGCGGACGCCACTTGCGGAGAGTTCCAGGAGGTCCGCGACGAAATCGGCCTCCGCCGGCTCGAGGCCACTCCTTCCAGTACGGATATCCAGATTCGCACCCAGCGGGAACTTCGGCCGAGGAATATGGGTAGCGCGGAGTTCGAGGCCGAGTTCCGGCGCCGACTGCGCACCCTGCTCCCGCAGCCGTCGATTCTGGGCCGGGTTCCTACCGTTCCAGATGGCGCCATCGGTCTCCAGATTCGGCGTGGCGATCACTGGATGGCGACCCGATATGCGCCCCTGCACCTCTTCCACCGGGCGATCGAGGCGCACTCCGACGACGCGAAACGCCCGCCGATCTACCTGGCCACGGATTCACCGCGCGTCGCCTTGTCCTTCGCCAGCCGCTACGGCCCGCGCCTGCTGCAATTCGAAGGAAGGCGCGCGGAGCGCGGCACGGCGGAAGGCGTGGCGGACGCGCTCGTGGATCTTCTGGCACTGGCGCGGACGAGTGTCATCTTCGCAAGTGCGCATTCCTCCTTCGGTCCGATGGCGAGCCGCTGGGGCGGCGCACCCTTGCAAACGCTCTCCCTGGCTGGGGCGCCCGAAACTTACGCCGGCACCGCGCTCGACCGGCTGCACCTTCGCTTCCTGCGCTTCGACAGGACAAGCGGACGCTTCCGTCCCCGGCCAGCCAGGCGACGGGCCGGCAGAATCCTCGCCTGGATGCTCAGCCCGCTCGTCTGGGGGATTCTGATCCCTCGCTCCGACCGGGTGCTCGGGGATGCCTATCAGGAAGGTATCGAATCCGAAGCGGTGGGCCGATCGACGTCCCGATGAGCCTCTACGCCATGCCACTCGCGGGTAAGGCTCGATTGCAGGGCGCTTTGCTCGACCAGAATCGAAAGGACCGCCTGGTCCTGTCGATGATTCGTCCGATCTGAGCCCGGAGGCGCGATACAGTCGCGCTGCAGGGCGCACTCCTTCCACTCTCCGATGATCCGCCTCGCCTCCGGCGTGAGACAGGACGCTCCGACTACGCAGGCTGCGCGCTGCTTCTTGTCCAGCAGACCCGCCTCCACGCCAAACCAGGCCAGAGTCTTGGGGTGCGTCCATCGCCCGATGGTTCCGGTCGAGGCCGGGGAGTAGAAGCCAAAGCGACGGAGGATCCACCGAATCTGAAACAAAGGCTCGGTAATCACGCAGCCGGCATCCAGCCACAAAATCGAACCCCGGGATTCCTCAAGGATGTCCGCGACGATGACTGGTTTCCACGCGTACTCCCCCTGGTTGACCTTCACGCTCAGATAGGCGGGAAAGCGGGTGTAATCGAACGCACGGACCTCAAGCGCGGGAAAGCGCTCATGGAGGAGGGCTCTTTGTGCGGGCAGCAGACCCAGATCCACCACTACAAAGCGGGAGCGGAACTCAAAGCGATAAAGGCTTCGCAGGAGCTGGCACAGGCTCTCGAAGTGGGTGCTGTCGGCCCCGCTGACAATGGTCAGGGGAGACGGAGAAAACCCGGAGCGCATTCTTAACAGTCGGACTCTCCGGAGGGCCGGCCCGATGAGCCGTCTGACCCCGCGGCCGAGCCGGCCCTTCGGAGAGTAAAGAGACGACTCGATGATCGCCGCCAGATTGCGCGCAAGCACGCCCTGACGCTAGCATCGAGCAGATCGCCGTGAGTTCAACCTGCCCAGCACCGAGCGCGACCGCGTCGCCCGGTGCCTATGTAGAGGCGGTGATACAAACCGCGCGGATGGCCCAGGGGACCG
>JAYUUU010000009.1:0-8157 GCA_043754395.1 Vicinamibacteria bacterium | reverse complement strand
CGCGGATCCGCAACGGTCGCGCGCTGCGCTTGAAAGTCTCTTTGTCTCTTCGCTTCCGGACATTGAGAGAGTCACGAAGTTCATAGCGCGCCGGCATCGTCTCAGCCCCAGCGAAACCGACGACCTCCTGAGCGAGGTCAATCTCGCGATCATCGAGAGCGGCTATTCCGTCCTCGGTTCGTTTGAGGGACGCAGTTCGCTGCGCACGTACCTCACCACCGTGATCCAGCGGCTCTTCCTCGACTATCGCCGGAAGCTCTGGGGAAAATGGCGGCCCTCCGCCGAGGCGCAGCGCCGCGGGCCGTTGGCGCTCCGGCTCGAGATGCTTCTGTTTCGAGACGGCCTCAACCTCGATGACGCGATCGAGACCCTGCGAACGAACTTCGCATGCGGGGAAAGCCGCGAAGTCATCGTGGAGCTTGCCCATGGGTTGCCGCGACGGGTCAGCCGGCGCTCCCTCAACGAAAGCGAGCAACTCCTCGCGACCGTTCCTGCGGCCGAACCTTCGGGGCCCGAGGCTCAACTCGATGGCGCCTGGATCAGCGAGGGCGCTCAGAGGCTGATCACGGAGGTGATGGAAACCCTGGCCCCTCAAGACCGCATCGTTCTCCGCATGCGTTTCGAGGGCGGCATTTCGGTGGCCGACATCGCCAGAACTCTTCGGCTCGATCAAAAGCGCCTCTACCGGCGGCTCGACGAAATCCTGGATCTGTTTCGGAAGTCACTGGAGGCCCGGGGTTTGGCATGGCCGGACGTGGAACGAATGATCGAACGGGGCCAGTGCCACTTGCGGCTGCCCCTTCTGGAAGCGGAAACCGGCCCGTCGCGTCCGTCTCTCGAAGAGGTGAAGGCGTGACCAACGAAATCCCCGCCGAGGGCTGTCCGAACCCTCAGATGCTATCTGCATACCTCGACGGCAAACTCGACCCGACCGAGCGCCTTCGGATCGAGGACCATATTTCGCGGTGCGAGGACTGCTATTTCGTGGTGCGCGAGACGGCGCTTGTCGGGGAAGAGGCGGGGGAGCACGAAGCGAAGCGGCCAAAGACCCCGTCCTTTGTGCGATATCTCATGCCCATCGCAGCGACGCTCGTCGTGGCAGCGGGCGCGCTGGCCTTGTGGAGGCAGGTCAACCCGGCCAATCCCTATGCCGAGGCCGTCCGGCCTCTCGTGGACGCCGTGGGCGACCGTCGACTGGTCGAGCCGAGACTGGTCGGGGGCTTCAGGTTCGGGCCGTTGATCAGTGCCAAGCGCGGCCCCAGCGCGCGGGATCTCGATGATTGGCAGGTCCTTGCCTCCTCGGCCGAGATCAAGAAGAACGCTGAGCAGGCTCCCACTGCCGACAACCAACGGGCACTCGCGGCGGCCCAGTTGCTGTTGGGCGAGACAGAGCGGGCCGTCACGATGTTGGAGCAGCTGGCAAGAGATCAGCCGAAAGTCGCGGCCGTTCATAGTGATCTCGCCGCCGCCTACAGCGTGCGTGCGCTGCGCGATGATCGAGCGGATGATTGGCCAAGGGCGCTCGAGGCAGCCGAGGTGGCGCTTGAACTCGAGCCCGGCCTGCAGGAAGCACTCTTCAATCGCGCGTTTGCCCTCGACGCGATGTCCCTGTGGAACGAAGCGTTACAAGGTTGGCGGGATTACGTCGCCGCGAATGCCGGTCCTCGGGATGGTTGGACGGACCTGGCGCGGGGCCGCATCGAGGAGCTTTCGAACCGTCCCTCGTCTGACCTTGAGCGTAGGAAGAAGGAAATTGCCTCGGTCCTGAATTCGCCCGATCAGGACGGTCTCGACGAAGCCGTGACTTCCGCACCCGCCGCGGCGATGGAGGTGTTCGAGGCCCTGCTCGTCGACGACGCAGTGGGCGACCATGAGTGGGTGCTGCGTGTCTCCGCTCTGCAGCGCGCTCTTCGAGCGTCACCTGCCCGCGTCGCCTTTCCTGCCGAGGGCGTGGATATCCGTCATCGGCCGGAATTGCGGGCGTATGGCCTGGCCCGTCAGAAGTACCGTCAGCTCGAATGGCAGGCCGCGCGGGATCAGCTTTCTGACGTGGTCAGGCGTCGGTCGAGTGCGCTCGGCCCTTTGCCCGCCTGGGGAGCCCTCTACGTAGCCGCGATTGATTATCAAGCGGGCCAGAACGCTGAGCCCGACGCCACCCTTCGCAGGCTCGAGGGAGAAACCGCCCTCGGCCCACTCTTTCTCGGTCGCGTGGCCTGGGTCAGGGGCATGATTGCCCTTCGATCAGGACGCTACGACTCGGCTGCGCAGGAATACGCGAAGGCGGCGACTTTCTTCACCGAGGCAAATGATCCCGGCAGTGGTTCGGCGATGGCAGTTGCGGCCGGTGACGTTCTCGATCGGCTCGGACTTGCAGCGCAGAGCTGGTCGCAGTTTCTCCGCGGGATGCAAGGCCGCGGAGAAGGCCAGCGACTCCGGTCGAGCGCCTTGCTCCTGCGAACCGCGGAACTCGCGCTATCGAGCGGCCAGTCCAGGACGGCCCTGGCGTTTGCACGCGAGGCCGCGAGTGTCCTTCGGGATGGCGACCCGATGGCGGATCGAGTGGGGGTCGAGAGGAACCTCGCGAGGATCCTCGCTCAGAGCGACCCCGAGGAAGCTACGCGACATTTTGCGAACGCACGCACCCTCGCAGGCTCGGAACCGGATTCAATCCTGAAGGCGCAGCTCGGCCATGAGCTCGACCGTCTGGATGCCGAACGGCAATTCGCCCAAGGGGCCCCGGAGTTCGAGACCACAGCGAGCCGATTGCTTGACGAACTCTCTCGCCAGGGCGCGAGGGGACGTCAGCCCGGACTACTGGCTCTTCGCGGGGTCTGGCGCCTGAACCGTGGTGACTCCGCGCGAGGCGAGGAAGACCTGGCCGCGGCGCTACAGATCTTTGAAACGAATCCGGCACCCGGGGATGTTTCGAGGGCTGCCTACCATCGCGCCGCCTGGAGGGCGTATGAGGGGCTGATCAGCGCACACGCAAGCCGCGGGGACCATCTTGGCGCCCTGGCGCTGGTCGAGAGAAGCCTGCGGTTCTTGAGGGGGAGCTCAGATCGAAGTGAGGTGAGCGAAGGGAGCCTCCAGTTGGCCCTGCAGGACCAAGAGAGCAATCGCGCGACTCTCGTGCTTGTGCCCACCGAGGGAACGCTGCACGCCTGGGTCCTGAAGCGGGGTTTGGTGAACTACATTTCTGAGGCTCTCCCATCCTCGGTACTCGAGAAGGCGGTCGATGACTTCGTGCGGGTGATCGAGCACGGGGACGCCCGCGTTTCGGGCAGCCGGCTCTTTGAGCAACTCGTGCTTCGAACCCTTCCCTTCCTTAGCGGCGCCCCGATGGTCGAGGTGGTGCCCCACCGGTTTCTCAGTCGGGTTCCCTTTCACGCTTTGTGGGACTCGAGGGGGGGCCGCTTTTGGGGCGAAACGGCCTCGATCTTTATCAGATCCTCGGTGCGCCCGCGAACGCGGCTCGCCGGTAAGCCCCGGAGCGGCATTTCCATCCTCGCGGTGACTGCTGGCGCCGGCGTGGTGCCCTTGCCGCGCGCGAGCACTGAGGCCCGCACCATCGCCTCGTTGTACCCCGATGCGAAGCTGTTCGTGGGTAACGACGTGACCTCGGCGTCCCTGGTTCAGGCCCTCCAGTCCTCTGCGGTTGTTCACTTCGCCGGACACGCCCAGAGCAACGAATCGTTCCCCGACCTCGCCAGCCTTTTGGTGACCGATGGCAATGGCGGTGTTGAGCCCTTCCTTGCCCGAACTGTCTCCTCTCTGCGGCTCTCCGGGCTGAGCCTGGTTGTTTTGGCCAGTTGCGGATCGATTCGGAGCAGTTCAACGCTGGATCACGGGATGATGTCCGTCGCAGGCCATTTCCTCAACGCCGGCGCGGACGGTGTGCTTGGCGCCCTTTGGGACGTCGACGACGACGCCGCAAGAGTCTTCATGGTTCGTTTCCACCGCTCCTTCGCCGCGTCGAAGGACCCGATCGCGGCTCTGGCGGTGGCGCGATCCGAGGCAATCCAAGCCGGAGAGGACGCCGGCCATTGGGCGGCCTTTGCCCTGGTCATGGAATGACGAGCGACCACGCTCGCGAGTATTGGGAGATGAATGCATGATCCACCTGGATATCGAGTTCTCCGGCATGATTGCCTTTGACCTTCGAAAGAACAAGGCGAAAACGAAATATGCGCTCCTGCTTCCGGGTGAGGACGGCATGGAACCGCATCTGCCGGTCCTGGCCCTCCCGCGCACCGCAGTGAAGAGCCTGCCCCGAGCATTGCGCCGACCCAACGGCTGGCCCCTGGGGCTTGAGCATGGCCGCACGGAGCAGGTCTTGTTGGACCTGACCGGTTTGGACCTTCTGGTAAAGGGTGCGCCGGTCAAGACGACTCCGAGCCTGAAGAAGATCTGGTCACTTAAGGAGCTCAACCGGCTAAGCGGGGGCGACGGGGGAATCCGATGCGGCTCGGAAGTGGCGAGGGTGGTCATGACGGGAGGGCTCCTCAAGGAGGGCCCACCGTACCCGCCTTTTGACAGGGAGGAGTTCGCACTGACCACGGGGAGCGGCGTGCTCCCCAACACCCGGAGGTTGCTCACGAACACGATGCAGTGGTCGGGAGATCTGACTTCGTTGAGCGTGCGGGGTGCCTATGGTGAACTTGGACCGATCGAATTCAACAAGGCAACCACGACAGTCGAGGCGGCGGTCTATTGCCTGGTTTCCACGAGCGGTCTCGAGGGGGACACACTGAAGGATTTCAGATCCTTCTATTCCCTGCTTTCGACGAGGCCGCCGAAAAGGGCCTATCCGGTTCAGGCTTCAGGAAAACCCTCCTTTCTTATTGAGGGCTATCCTCGTTGCATCCCGCCCGTGAAGATCGTGTGAGAACGTAGCCCGTTAGCCTCGCCTGACCGGGGCGAATCGAAGCCAAGCGCGGCCCCTGCCGTATGCTCCCTCGCCAATGGAGTACACCCTCTGGCGATGGAGCATCGGCGTTCAGATCTCCTCGCTCGTGCTCATTACGGGCTTCTTCCTCATCCTGCAGCGATGGCTGCCGCGCGACGCCATTTCATCGTGGGTTCGCGGATGGGTCTACGACTTCATCGCCATCGCGGCGGCCCTCACGTTCTGGATTATCCAGACGACGCCCCAGACCCGGAGTCTCGCTTTCTTCCTTTTCATGGCGCCGAAGTGCCTCTCCGTCCTGTATCTCGTCCAGGGCGCCTGGTCTTTGCACAAGCCGGAGTCAAGGCTCGTCGGGTTTCCGCAACTTCTGGTGGCGGGCTTCCTGTTTCCGCTTTTCGGTGCGTGGGCGTTCACCAGCATCGACCTTCTCGGCATCGGCCAGCAGCTTTTCATCGGCCTCATGTTCGTCCCGACCGGCATAGCGCTGGCGCGATCAGGCGACCGTGCGCTTGGATGGCTCGCCGCGGGTTTTCTGGCCCGTGGAGGTCTGTGCCTGGTCGAGGCCGCCGCGTACGGCTCTCAACTCGCGCCGGACCACGTGATCCCGCAAGGACTTCGCGCGCAGGTGGGGACGTTCCTTGCGGTTCACTCGTCCTTTGATACGGGCGGTGAGTGGCTCCTCGCCCTTGGTTTCGTTCTCGCCATTTCGCTCCGTGCTCAGCGCGACCTTCAAGCGACGATCGGGAACCTCCATGAGGCTCAAGAGGGTCTTCGCCGCATGGTCGATCGCGACCCTCTGACCGCGCTGCTCAACCGCCGGGCACTTCCTGGCGTGCTGCGGGCGGCACAGCCAGAAGGCGCAACCCTCCTCTTCCTCGATCTGGACGACTTCAAGAGCGTCAACGACCAGCTTGGACATGAAGCGGGGGACCGTTGCCTGAAACATTTCGCCGACGCGCTGCGCGAGAGCTTCCGTCCAAACGACTCCTTCGTGCGGTACGGGGGCGACGAGTTCCTTGTGGTGGCGACCGGGCTCGAGCGGCATCTCGCCGACGAGCGCGTCGAAGCGCTGCGTCGCCGACTGGCGGTCAGCGAGGCGGGGATGCCGCAGCTTCGCTTCTCCGTCGGCATTTCGAGCCTCGCTCCGGGCGGGCGGCCGGAAGACGCGCTGCTGGCCGCCGACGGCCTCATGTACGAAGCGAAGACCCGAAGCACGTCCTGAGTCGGGCCCGCGAGAGCCCCGCGGATCTCCAAATGCTTGAATTGCGCTTCAGATCTGGGCCTCGGCACGGGCGGAACTGCCGCGCCAAATTGCGCCACGGGGCCCGTGGCGCAACAAAATCCTTGCCGGACATCGAAGAGTGCCGCCAACGATCCCGAGATTCCTGATCTCCCCCGGAAATCCGACCGCTTGGTTCCGTCTCAGGCTATTGAGGTCCTGAAGATGCACTCCGATCAACTGCCCCGTGAAGCTCTCGAACCCCGCTCCGCTCTTTCGAGCGAGACGGCCGAGAGGCGCCGACCCGAGTCCGACAGTGGCATCGACGTGAAGGCCGCCTTCAACAAGGGCCGGTCCAACGCCAGCGAAGTTCTGAACGCGCGCAACCTCCACCCGCGGTCCGCCCGTCCCATGGCACAGGGCCTCGTCGTCGCGATCGGCGATTCGTGGTTCGATCATCCGGGGGCCGATGTGCTCTCTTCCCTCGAAGACCTGGGCTACGAGGTTGAGGGAATCGCCCATAGCGGTGACACTCTGGAGAACCTCGCGTTCAATCCGCGTCTCCTCTCCGACTTCCATCGGCTCCTGACGCGAGTGAAGCTCGGGGGCCGAGCCCCGAAGGGGATTCTTCTGTGCGGGGGGGGGAACGACATCGCGGGGGAGGAGTTCGGCGTTTTGCTGAATCACGCGGCATCTGGACTCTCGGCCTTGAACCCGATCGTCCTCGATGGTGTCTTGAACCGAAGGCTCAAGGTGGCTCTCGCGCACTGGATCGGGGCCGTCGATGCCGTGGGTCGCGGTGTCTTCGGCCTTCCCCTCAAGATCGTCATCCACGGATACGACTATCCCGTTCCCGATGGAAGGGGAACCACCTTCGGCGGCGTCCAGGCCCGGGGCCCTGCCTTGCGTCCCGCTTTCTGGCTCAAGGGTCACACCAACCTGCAGCGCAATCGCGGCGTGATCCGTGAGGTGATCAACCATCTCAATGACATGCAGATCTCTCTGGTGGAGGAACTCGAGCTGCCGAATCTCGTCCATGTCGACTTGCGGAACACTCTCTCCGCCGTCCTCTACGAGAACGACTGGGACAACGAACTTCATCCGACCGAAACCGGATTCCGCGCCCTGGCGCGCCGAATCGCGACGGCGATCTGAGGAGGCCTTCTAGAAGAACTGTGGCGGCTTGTCCAGGCGGCGCGGACAGCGCTCATTCGCGTGGGTGCGAAAGAGACGCTTTGATCGCGACTCTGCAAGCCGACTAGGGGCGGACGGGGCGTGTGCTGGGGCCGGGCTCGACGAACCGAGCCCGGCCCGTGCCGCCAGGGAGGGGCGCATACAATCGCGCCCATGAAACTTTCGCGAGCCTGCATCGCCCTTTCGTCCCTGGCCCTGCTTTTGCTCCTCCTGTCCGGACCGCTCACGCGTTTCGGCATGGTCCACTTCCGCACCGGCCTTTTGATCTTCGCGGCCGCGCTGGTCATGGCGATCGGGGCTTTCACGGTTGGCACAGTCTCGCTGCTGGTGCCGCGGCTCCGCGGGCAGAGTGCCGGTGCCTTCCGGCTCGCGGTAGGTGTGGGCCTCATCGTGATGGCCGGCCCGGCGGTGTTCGTGCAGAAGGCGCGCGGCGTTCCCGCGATCCACGACATCACCACCGATACCGAGAACCCGCCTTTGTTCGTGGATGTGATTCCAATTCGAAAGTCCGCGTCCGCTGCGAATCCCGCCGAGTATCCGGGCGCCTCCGTTGCCGCGGAGCAGAAGAGGGCTTATCCGGCGATCACTCCTCTCGACTTGACCCTCCCTCCTGTTGCGGCCTTCGCGAAGGCGCTCGAGGCCGCGCATGCGATGGGTTGGGAGATTGTCTCGGAGAATCCAACTGAAGGGCGCATCGAAGCCACTGCGACCACTCTCTGGTTCGGCTTCAAGGACGACATCGTGATCCGCGTTGCCGCCTCCGGCACGGGCTCGAGAGTCGACGTCAGGTCCAAGTCGCGCGTGGGACGGAGCGATGTGGGCGCCAACGCCGCGCGTA
>JAYUUU010000008.1:0-7270 GCA_043754395.1 Vicinamibacteria bacterium | reverse complement strand
GCCCAGGTCGGCGTCGCCCTCGGCAGCGAATCGATGAGACGCTGAAGGTTGACGTCGACTCCCGCGGCGAAGAGTCGCGCCGCTGCGTCGATGGCGGTTGGAAGTGAGGTGGCGGGATCGACATCCATGGCCACCGCGAGGTGCGGCCGGCCCTCAAGGATGGTCGAGATCCACCGCGTGCAACCCTGCCTGGGTCCGTGCTCGACGAACACACGCACGCCGTCCGCGTACGCCTTGTTGATGAGCGCGGGGAAATCGACGGTGATGAGGGCCTGGGTCAGGAGGTTCTGGGCCGCGCTCTCCATCGTAGGGATGTAGGAATCGAGAGTTGCGTGAGTGTAGAAGCGGACGCCCTCGGGTGCCGTGGTCGGCTGGGAGTGCACGCGCAGCCAGGCCTCTCGCGCGGGCTCGAGCTCGGGCGCGTGGATCACGAGGTCGTAACCGAGCTTGCGGCAACGCTCCTTGCCAAGCTTCTCGACGATGCGCAGGCAAGCGGTTGGAGAGCCGCCGATGCAGGCGTCATCCGGCGTGTAGAGAAGGGTGAGATGCGCGCGCGGTTCATCCTCAAGGGCCTCGCGGATCTTGTCCACCGGGGCGAGAACGCGCCAGTTGTCCCACGCGGCGTCTTGCCCCCACGCCGTCAGGACGTCGAAGCGCCCGGCGAGCACGTGGCTGTACATCCGGTCTTTGTGGAGCGCTTCGCGCAACGCGTCGATGCTGCGCCAGGCGCCCATCGCATAGAGCGCGTTGGTTTCGCCCGACGACACGCCGATCGCGGCTTCCGGCCGGAGGCCCAGCACTTCGCGCGTGAAGATTGCGTGGGCCTGCGACATGAACGCGGCGCCCCAGAGTTTTTCTTCCGCGGAAGGATGGCCGTCGCCTTCTTCGTAGATCCAGCCCGCGTCGCCGCGCACACCGGTCCAGTTTCGGGCCACGCGATCGACGAGCTCCGGCAGAGCCAGAAAGAGGCTTGCGCCCATGCCGCGCGAGGCTCCCGCGGGGCCGGTGAAGACGAAGGCCATCTCGCCTTCGACCGCAGCCTCGCCGAAGTGCGCGCCTGAGGGCATGGGCTGGCCCCGGTGGATCGCGTCTTTGACGCGCGTTGCCAGATCGCCACGACGGCTCATTTCGCACGAGAAGGCGACGCGCAGCGCGCCGTCGACCGACATCTCCCGCCGCTCGATCGCGCGAACGAGACCATCGCGGGTGTCCGCGCTGTAATACTCGATTGCCTTCGCTCGGCCCGCGAGGTCGCTGAACTGGGGGGCGGGACCGGCGAGGGCGCGATACGCCGAGGCCGGACCGAAGATGCTGTGCGTGATCGCGAGAGCCCACCGCGAACCATCGGCCTCGGGGATCTGCGGAGCGACTTGTGCGTGCGAGATGTCGGAGCGGGCCGCGGCGGTGACGATCGCGCGTGCTACATCCATCAGGCCGGAGGCGGCATGCGCGCTCGGGCCGAGCTGGGGAGGCGAAGGCGCCACGGATGCGGCTTCGAGGGTCGCGAGAATTGTGTCGCCGTCGGCGGTGGCGTCTTCGAGGCGCTTTAAAACGAGAACCACCGCGGCATCGGAGGTGGGAGGGTCGGTCGTGTTCTCGATGATTTGCATCGCCGCGCGATGGACGGCCTGGCTGGACAGATCCACCGCGGCGACGATCGCGGTGTCGATCTCTCCGTTCCGAAGCGAGCGCTCGGCAATATCCAGGGCGCGGTAACCGGAGAGCTCTTCGGCCGAGACCGAGAAGCCCGGGCCGCGCGCGTCCCATTGGCTCGACAGACGGTTCGCGACGATGTTCGGCATCGTGCCCAGGACCCCGGCGGACTCCAGCGGTGCGATGGGCTCGGTCGTGATGGGCTCGTCAAGGAACAAAGACCGCCAGCGCAGGCCGTAACGCGCCACCTCGGGATCGCAGCCCATGCCCACAAGAACACCCGTGCGTTCTGGCTTGAGCGTGCACGAGGCCAGGGCCTCCTGCGCCGCGGCGAGAAGCAGAGTCTGCTGCGCGAGGGTGGCCTCGAGGTCTTTGGGCGGGAATTTAAGGCCGGTCGCGTCGAGTTCCACCCGCGCCGCGCGGGAACCGAGTGGCTGTTTCTTCAATGTGCGGGACGCGAACTCGCGCGTGGTCTCGCATTCGCCGGCCCGGACGCCGAGACCGATCACGGCGATCGCGACCGGGGGAGGTGGTGCGGGAGTCGTAGCGGCGGGTAGCGTGGATCCGGCCCGCCACTCCTCGACGATCATGTGCGCGTTGTTGCCGCCGAAGCCGAAGGCGGACAACGCTGCGCGCCTCGGCGTGGGGCTGTCCCACGATTCCGGCGCCTGGAGGAGCCGCAGGCTTGAGCCCTCGAGATCGTCGACGGGAGCATCGATGAGAGCCGAGGGAGGACGAACACCGCGATCGAAACCGCTGAGCGTCTTCGCGAGTGCGGCCATGCCCGCGCTCGTGATGAGATGCCCGAGGTTTCCCTTGAGCGAACCCGCGGGCACCCGGTGAGAGCCGAAGATGCGCGACGTGCTGCGGATCTCGACCGCGTCTCCCACGCGTGTCCCCGTGGCGTGGCACTCGAGAAGCGAGATGTCGCGCGGCTCGAGCCCGGCGCTCGCGTACGCCGCTTCCATCGCGCGCACCTGTCCCTCTTCGGAAGGTGCCAGGAGACCATGGCCGCGACCGTCATTGGAGAGGCCGATGCCGCGGATCACGCCGAGGATCCGGTCGGAATCGCGGACGGCGTCGCTCAGCCGCTTCAAGGCGACACAACCGGCGCCTTCGGCGGGAACGAGCCCGTCGGCGTCCTTGTGGAAGGGGCGGCTGCGGCCACTCGGGGACAGGGCCTTGAGTGCGGTGAAGCCCATGTGGATGAAGAGATCGTCGGCGCGTGAGACCGCGGCCGCGAGCATGAGGTCGGCGCGTCCGTCTGTAAGGGCGTCGCACGCGAGCTTGATCGCGTACAGCGAACTGGCGCATGCGGCGTCGAGAGCGAAAGCACGATCGACGAGGCCGAGATTCAGCGCGCGCGCGGCGAGGAAGGCGGGGAGGCCGGAGGAGAAACGATTGCGCGCGTCGATGCGATCGGCGGGTCCCACGCCGCTCCAGACTTGCTCTGCAAAATGCGAGAGGCCAGAGGAGGGAAAAGAGAGATTCGCGAGGACGAGGCCGGTGCGGGGCCGCAGACGATCGGCATCCTTGACGCCTTGCATCGCTTCACGAGTCGTATGGAAGACGAGCTTGAACAGAGGATCGAGGCCGTGGATCTGCGCTGCCGGGAGAGCGAAGCCGGAGGGATCGAAGCGGTCTTCGAAGCCGCGCACGTAACCGCCGCGCAGGGAACTCACGCGGTCGAGGGTGGGACCTTCCGCTCGCGCCAGGAGCTGCTCCGGATCGACCCGCCAGCGCCGCTCCGGCACCGTGCTCAGAAGATCCTGACCCGCGAGGACGCGGTTGAACAACTCCTCCGCGCTGAAAGCCCCCGGAAGGGCATACGACTGCGCGACGATCGCGACAGGTTCGAAACGATTCAAGCGTGGTTTCCGGCGGTGTCCACCATATGCATCTCGATCCCGCGCAGTTCGCAGAGCAGGCGGCCGTCTTCGGTGCGCACGATCGCGTCCGAAACTGTCTTCAGTTCGGTGACGGATCGCGACCGGATCGAGCAATGCAGCGGGCCGCTCGCCGGTTCGTCGAGGTGGATGGTGAGCGACTCGACGCCGGTGGGCAACGATGTCTTGCCGACCGCGCGCATGCCCATGAGAATCGCCATCTGCAGACCGCCGTCAACGGCCGCGGGGTCAGTGGCGAACGGGCCGCCGATCCAGCCGATGTCACGGGTGGAAGAGACGAGGGCCGAGCCACCCTGCGGGCCGACCGAGCGGACCCCCTTGAGGACCTGGAAATCGGGACCGTGGAAAAGTACGGGGCCGTAGACATCTTCGGTCGCCCACGGCGTGCCCGTCTTCGGCGCTTCGAACTCGTGCGGCGAGGCGTGAGGCGACGAGCGTTCCGTCATCTCGGCCATGGCGCGGTAGTGCGCCGGGCCGCCAGGGGAGCGCAGTTCGCATGCGAGCCGCGCGCCCGCACCGTTCGAGACCTGCTCGCACGAGATCTCGAGCCTGGTCCCGCGTCCCTCGAAATCCGTGATGCGGATGCCCTTCAGGACCTTGAGGTCCTTGATGGCGGAGAGACGGAGGTCGGGGCGTGTGCTTCGGGCGATTCGCGCGAAGGCCTCGAGCGCGAGGGCCACCGGGAACACTGGAACACCCTTGACCGCATGCGACGCGAGATGCGGCGACGTCCGCTCTGAGACGACGAGGTCGCCCGTCACCTTCCGCGCTGAACCATGTCCGAGGAGAACCGAAGTGTCGGGACGTCCGCCGACCACGACGGACACCGGAGCCTGAGGATCGCTGATCGCTTCAACAAAGAGCCGGGAGCCGTCAGCCACAGGAATGAGAGCGACGCCCCTTTCGAGGAATACGGTCCGGAGCGAAGGTGTGACCATGCCGCCGTCCCACGGGCCCCAGTGAAGGACGCGGACCGCCGCGTTTCTGCGCTGCTTCGCCTCGTGCTGCGCCACTGACTCGAGGGTCTCATTCGCCATCGCGTAGTCGGCCTGGCCGGGGTTTCCCACTCGTCCGGCGACCGACCCGAAGAAGCAGAGAACCTTGAGATCGTCGGCCCGCGTCGCGTCAAGGAGGTTGTGCAGACCAGCGACCTTGGTGTCGAACACCGAGTTGAACTGCGCGTCCGTCTTCTCCGCGATCTTCTTGTCGGCGAGCACGCCCGCGGCGTGGACGATGCCGTCGATGCGCTTGAAGTGGCCGCGGACGGAGTGAACCGCCATTCCCACATCGCCCTTGTCCTTGAGGTCGCAGGGCAGATACAACGCTTCGGAACCCGCGGCGCGGAGGGCCTGGAGGGTCGCGCGGGTCTCACGCGCGGCCGCGACTGAGCTCGCCGCCTGTCTCGCCTCGGCCGGCGTCGGGGTGTGGCCGGCGGCGCGCTCGGCCGCGATGTAAGCGGCCTGCAGCTCGCCTTCGATGTTCTTTCCTTCGGCCCAAGTGGGTGCGAAGTCGGAATCGGTGCGGCCAAGGATCGCGAACTTGTAGGTACCGGTCTTCGCGAGCGCTTCGAGACATGAGGCGGTGACGCCGCGCGCTCCGCCCGAGACGATCAGGACAGAGCCTTCAGGCAGTCGGGCCTTCGCGGCTTCCTGCCCGTTCTCGGCCGGGCCGTCTTCGAAGCGAACGGACGTCCGGTTCGACGATGCATCGATCGAGATGTCGAGATCGGCGCCGCCCTCGAGGATCTCCGCGGCCACGGCTTCCGCGACGCGGTCCGCATCGACGCGGCCCCGCGCGATGGCGATGAAGCGGCTCGTGACTTCCGGGAGTTCTAACGCCATGGTGCGGATGAGACCGGGGATACCGCCCATCCAGTAGGCATGGGAGGAAGCGCTCGAGAGGTCGGCCACCGCGATGAAGAGCCGCGGAGTTCCGGCGGATATAGCGACGCCGCGGGCTGCCTGGAACGTCTCTTTCTGGATGCGGATCGCGTCTCCGATGCTGGTGCAGTCGGAAAGACCGGCGAGATCGATCACGCGCGCCGCGTGCACATCGGACGCCTTGGCCACGGAGTCGACGACCTTGGCATCGACGCCGCGGCTCTCGAGGATCGTGGCCACGCGTTCAGCGACGCCGCCCGCGTCACGCACAATCATCACCGAGCCGCTGAAGAGGCCGCGCGGAGAGAAACCCGGACGGGGTGCAGCCTGACGAACCGCCACGAAGCGGCCGAGTTTGGTGGGACCCGAGCCGGGCCGCACGATAGCGGGTGCTGACTCGCTGGCTTGGGGAGCCGCAGCCGCAGCCGCAGGGACGGCAACCGCCGCAGGGGCATCCGAAGCGCTTCCGCCGAGGCGCTCGAGAACCTGGCGCAGCGTGCGCAACGCGCCGAGTTCAGCCGCGGGGATGCTCGGAAGAGAAGGGACCTGTTCCTGGACTGCCGAGAGGATCTCGACGCGCTTGATGGAGTCGATGCCGAGGTCGGCCTCGATCTCCATATCTAGGCCGATCATCTCTTTGGGATAACCGGTCTTGTCGGCCACCACGCCGAGGAGGACGCTGTGCACCGACGCCGAGGCCGCCGTCGAAACCGATGGGGCGAGTTCAGGCGCGGGGGCGGCGGCGGTCGCGGCTGACGCCACATCGGCGCTGGCGCCAAAGCGGTCGAGGATGTTGCGCAGCGTGCGCATCGCTCCAAGCTCCGCGGCGGGGATCGAGGGCAAAGACGGCACGCGCTCTTGAACCGCGGAGAGGATCTCGACGCGCTTGATGGAGTCGATGCCGAGGTCGGCCTCGATCTCCATATCGAGACCGATCATGTCCTTGGGATAACCCGTCTTGTCTGCGACGACCGCGAGCAGGGCGCTTGTGATGGTGTCGCCGCCCGCCACGGGGGCAGGGGTTGCCGATGTTGCGGCCGCGGGAGGGTTGGACGCCAATCCGCTGGCGGGTGTCGTCGCATGAACGTCGACCGACGCGCCGAAGCGATCGAGAATATTGCGAAGCGTCCGCATCGCGCCGAGCTCGGCGGCCGGGATGGCAGGTAGAGAGGGAATGCGTTCTTGAACCGCGGAGAGGATCTCGACCCGCTTGATGGAGTCGATACCAAGGTCGGCTTCGATCTCCATGTCGAGACCGATCATGTCTTTCGGATAGCCGGTCTTGTCGGCGACAACGGCGAGCAGGGCCTCGGAGATGGATGGACCGGCCGCGGGTGTGGGAGCAGGAAGCGCTTGCGGCTTCGCTGCCACCGGAGCGATCGACGCCGGCGCCGGCATCGACTGAACCGGCGCGGCCCCGGGTGCTGAAATGGGCGCAGGCAGAGGCATGGGCGGCGGGACGTACGCCTGGGCAGACGCGAACGGAGCCGACGCGAATGCGGAAGGTGAAAGGGCCGGGAGCGTTTGTCCGCTGATGCTCGCGATCGCCGCCTCGGAGGTTCGGAGAAACGCCATGTGCGACTCGGCCATCGTGCGCTGATAAGCGGAGTGTGCCTCGGCGGTCTGGCGCTGAACTTCAGCGAACGCGCGCAGCCATTCGGGATCCTGAACGTTCGACTTCGACTTCAATGCGGGGGATTCCTCTTCGAGTAGTCGGGACGGCGCGGCGGGGGCGGTGGCATTGGGTGCGGCTGAGGGAACTTCGATCCGCTTGGGATTCGGTTTCGGCAAACCAGCCGAGCCGTCCTTCGGCGGATACGGCTTTCCATA
>JAYUUU010000007.1:0-1782 GCA_043754395.1 Vicinamibacteria bacterium | reverse complement strand
GGTGGATTTCGAGGTATACCGCTCGCTGGCCGGCCGTCTCAAGGACACCGACATGACCGTGCGCGAATCCGCGGCGGAAGCGATCGGCATCATGGGGGGCACCGAGGTGGCGCTCGATCTTGTGGCCGCCCTCGGCGATGCCGTGCCGGATGTGCGGGCTGCCGCGGTCACTGCCCTCGTTAAGGTCGGCACCTCCGCGGATGGAGAGTCGCTGGCGCCGCTCCTCAAGGACCCTTCCGCGAACGTGCGCCGCCGTGCCATCGCTGGCCTTGGCCGTCTGAAAGTCGCCGACGGTGCGAAAGAACTCCGCGCTCACTTTGATAGGTCTCCTTTGTCGGAGGAGGGTCTTCTGGCCCTCGACGCGCTCGCCCAAATCGCCCTGCCCCAGGACCGCGCTTTGTTCCAGCGGCTCGCCGTGCAGCCGGAGCCGCGCCACCGGCGACCCAGTGTCGAAGGTCTCGCCCGGCTTTCCGAGAAGGGGAACGAAGCGCGATTCAAGCGGGATTTTCAGCGCGAGAGGAATGACGAGTTGCGCGCCGCCTACGCCTTCGCGATCTTCACGTTCGGCGACCGTCCCTTCATCGACACCGTGATTCTCGGTTTAGCCGGGTCACGCGAGCGTGCCCGCCAGTCGCGCGGGTATCTTGAAGAACTCGGCGCTCGCGCTCTGCCGGATGCTCTCGACTATCTCCGCGACTCCGACCCAAAGATCCGCGCCGGGCTCTGCGACGCTTTCTCCACTGCCGGCGTCACCGAAGCTGTAGCCGCGATCGAACCTCTGGTGAAGGACCGCGACGAGGAGGTGGCGGCCAGTGCCGCCCGCGCCCTGCAAATCCTGAAGCGTCGGCGCTAAGCCCCGCTTACGTCTGCGGCCTGCGGCCGTAGCCGCTCGCATCGATGAAGATGAGGCCCTGCTCCCGGGTTCCGCCCGGGTTCTCGATGTCCCGGATCTTCTGCCCGCCGATGGTGAGGCGGTCGGCCGAGATCCCTCGGGTGGGGGAGTCGAGGAGGTAAGGGTCCACTGCATAGACGCGGTAGGGCTCGCCATTCGGGAAGTTCACGGGAACGTTCGGCACCGTCGCGGTCCAGGTGTGTTCCGCGGTCTGGTCGAGGGTGAGGGACGAGCCAAGCCTCATCCAGCTAGCATGAAACGTCACCGGCCCCCCGCAGGCGGAACCCGTGTTGATGCAGGCCTCCGGCCTCAGGTACACGATCGAAACCGATACCGTGTTGGGGGACTTCTGGGGAGCAGGGTCCTCGGGACCTACGGTGTGAAAGTCGTAGCAGGCCGGGAAGGCCAGCAAGACGCCAAGCAACCCCATGTACCTGAGCTTCATCAAGGGAAAAGATCGTAACAGGAAAATGCGGTAGCCAACTAGACTCCGCGAGTCTCGGCACCATCGCATTGACTGAAGTCCCTTCTCGAGCACCTCTGGACGTGTCCCCGGGAGGATCGTCCCGAAGCGGCGGAGCCTCCTCGCCGGAGCGCAGAGGCACCGAGAGCACATCGGGGTCGTCGGCCGGGGTTCGAGAAACCCGCGCCGGCTCATGGGATATAGCGCGGCGGCTGTTCACATACACACGGCCCCATCGACCCCTGATGTTCATGGGATGGGTCGCAACCGTCGTGTACGGCCTCGCAAACGCCGCCCTCGTCTACCAGATCAAACCGATCTTCGACGACGTCCTGATCGAGACCGTCCGGTTCAAGGAGGTGGCCTTCACGATCGTGGTGCTTTACGTTTTAAAGGGCCTGGGCGCCTACTTCTCGACCACGCTTTT
>JAYUUU010000006.1:0-11299 GCA_043754395.1 Vicinamibacteria bacterium | reverse complement strand
CTCGCCGATCAATACGGCGTCGACGCGGTGCGCTACTACTTCCTGCGCGAGACGTCGTTCGGGCAGGACTGGGACTTCTCGGAAGCCGGCCTCGCCCAGCGTTTCAACTCCGACCTCGCGAACGATTTCGGGAACCTCGTGTCCCGCTCGCTCACCATGATCGCGAAGTATTGCGATGGGAAGATTCCGGCGCGGGTCGAGGAAGCGGCCGAGGGTCGAGTTCTGACCGAGGGCGTCTTCGCGTCCTACGAAGCCTTGAACTTTTCCGCCGCGCTCACGGAGATCTGGGCGTCCGTGAGCGAGGCGAACCAGTGGATCGTGAAAACCGCGCCCTGGAACCTCGCGAAGGACGGGGCGAACGCGCCTTCATTGAACGCCTTCCTCTACCGCCTCGCTGAACGCGTCCGCGTTCTGGCTCTGCTCGCTTCACCGGTGATCCCGGCTTCGGCCGCGAAAGTTCTCGACATGCTCGGCATTCCGCAAAACTCGGAGGCGCGCCGCAGCGTGGGGTTTGGCTTGCTACCGGAGGGTCAGCCTCTCGGCCAGATCCTGCCGCTTTTCCCGCGCATCGAACTCAAGAAGGCGGAAGGGCGGCCCGACGCGAGCCCCGCCCCCAACGCCCCTCACCTCCAGAAGGAGAAGCCCCCCACCGTGTCCCAGACCGACGACATCAAGGTGCCACCCGCTCACGTCATTGCGAGGAGCCATTCCGTTGACGACGTGACGAAGCAACCCCCACCCACCAACACCACCCCGACCGCGGAAGCCGCGCCGGCGCCTGCCGAACCGGAACTAGTCGGCATTGAAGCCTTCGGCGCGCTCGACCTGCGCACTGCGAAGGTGACCGCGGCGGAGAAAATCAAGGGCTCGAAGAAGCTTCTGAAACTCCAGCTCGATGTGGGTGGCGTACCGCGTCAGATCGTCTCGGGCATAGCCGAGGCTTATGAGCCCGAACAACTCGTGGGCCGCACGATCATCGTGATCGCGAACCTCAAGCCCGCAAAACTCATGGGCGTCGAGTCGCACGGGATGCTCCTCGCCGCGACGGTCGACGGGAAAGCGGTTCTCGCGGGCTTCGACAAGGACGTCCCCACCGGCACAAGGGTGAAGTAGCGACGGGAAAGCCCTGCGGACCTCAGTCCGTCAGCGGCGGCCCGTCCCTGGCGCCGTTCGATGTTCCCCGAAATACTTCTCGCTGCGATAGCGCAGCCAGACGCGAAGTTCCTGGGGGACCTTCTCCCGCTCGGTTTCGCTGAGCTTCTCGTAGAGTGCGAGGGCCTTCTCCCTCTCCCCTCGGCAGGCCCGGTTGTTGTGCGCATTCCAGTAACTCCGCGCGACGCGAATCCGTCGGCACGTCTCCTTGATGAGGGCCTCACCCGTAAGCGGCCGGTCGTTCTGCTTCTTCTTCGCGGGCATTGGGCCAGCTAGACTAAATCAGGAGGCTCCGAAACACCCTTGAATCTTCCGGATCTGCGCACTCTTCTCGACTATCACTATTGGGCCCGCGACCGGATGCTCGCGGCCCTCGTTCCCCTCTCCCACGAGGAGTTCACCCGTGAACTCGGCTCGAGTTTCTCGTCGGTACAGGACACGCTCGGGCATGTGTATTCGGCGGAATGGGCCTGGCACCAGCGCTGGACCGGCACCTCTCCCACCTCGCAACTTCCACGAGAGACATTCCCCGACGTGGCCACCGTGAGAAAACTTTGGGAGAAGACGGAGGCCGATGTTCGCGGTTTCGTCGAAGCACTCGGGGAGAACGGAATCGAGGGCACGTTCGAGTACAAGACGCTCGCGGGGGACCCGGGGTCCTCGGTGTTCTGGCACATGCTGCAGCACGTAGTGAACCACGGCAGTTACCACCGGGGCCAGATCACCACGATGCTGAGGCAACTCGGGCATCCAGCACCCGAGAGCACCGACTTGATCCGCTTCTACCGGACGCGGAAGTAGCGGCCCTCCAGTCGCGCTGGCCGGCGGCAAGAGCGGCCGCGATGCCGCAGCCTTGTGGACACAAGCCTGGCCCGTCGACCGGGCAGATTACCGGCGAACTGCAGGCTTCGTCACCCGGGAGGCCTCGGCGCCGAGCAGCACGGCAACCGGCCGCGTTGTCCCCGCGGTGAGATTCCGCCGCATCAGCACTGCGAATCCGGGGCGCGCAAGTGCCGCGGGGAGCTGATCCATGGGCATGCTGCGAATGTCCAGATCGATCAGCGACGGATCGAGATCACCGCGGGTTTCGAATCCAAGGCCTGCCTTCGACGCGGCTTCGAGGACGATCGCGGCCGTCATCTGCCTGCGCGCGCGAATCGAGACAAGACCGCCCTTGACCGACACCTCGAGAAGCGGCCCCTCCGCCGCGGGTTCCTTGCGGAGCTTGGCCTCGTCGGTGTCGGCCTCGGCCTTCGCGAGTGTCTCCTCCGTTACCGCATCGTCCTCCGTGCTTCCCGCGAGGACCATGAACGCCTTTTGCTCGACCGGCGTCTTAGGCTCACGCTCGTTGAAACCGGTGAGCTCCACCCCCACCCAGTCGTCCTGGGGACGGTCCCAGCGCACCTCGTAGTCGACATAAACCTGCGGCGCCAGTGCTTGAAGCAGGTCCTCGATAGGGGCCCGGTTGAGCCTGAGAGTGATCGTCTGTCCCGCCACCATCGCCGACAGGCGAACCGGGAGGCGCAGTTGCTTCGACAGGGCCTGGGCGAGGTCAGCGGCGCGGGCCTTTTCTGCTCTTACCGTGACCAGGCGAGACGCCGAGACGTTCAGCGTGTAGGAAGGCGGCGGCGTCTGCGCGAACACCGCGCCCGTGAGCACGCTGGCCAGCAGTGCGACCACGGCCCTGGGCGAAACCGACATCAACCTCGACCCTCGGAAGAGCTTTCCATCGGTTGAACATACCCTTCCGCGATCAGCAGTCCACACAGACGCGCGCGGGTCGACGTTGACACGCCCGGCACTTGCCCCACCGAAAACTCCGGCGGCTCCACGGTCGCGACGAATCGGAGAGCGGGCGCGAAGGCGCTTGGCAGCCACAACTCGGCGGGCCGATCAGATGAGCGAAACAGCCCCACGCTGTCCCCACGCGAGACGAAGGCGGTGGGCGCGCACCGGCGCAGTCTGAGGGAATCGCTCAGGGGAGACGGGACCTCTACCTTCGGATTGGCGGTCGGCCGGTCAAGGTCGCGATTCAGCCAGCGACCGATCACTTCTTCCATCGCATCCCGGCCGTCGATATCGTCGAGGAGTGGAAGCAGGGCCCGGGTGTGTTCGCGCACGCTTTCGGGCTCGGGCGCCAGGCGGGCGAAGCCGATGGGGAGGCTCTCGCGGATCTCACCGTGTCGGCGAGACGCCTGCGCAACCAGGGTCATCAGGAGATCGACCCAGGTCACGAGGTGAAATCCGAAGGTGAGGTGCGCGGAGTGCGAGTTTTCCGTCCACACCTGATGGGCCCATCCTCGCGGAACGTAGACCAGGTCCCCCGGCTTAAGCTCGAGGTCCCACTCGGTCCTCCCCTCGATCTCGCCGTCGCTTACGCTGCGTCCTCCAAACGGCGTGCCTCGGTAATCGCTGCGAATCCTCCTCGCGGTCTCGAAGGTGAGTGCCGGCAGCGGATCGAGCGGCGGCGGTGCGTCGTTGCGCCAGATCCGCCAGCGCTTTCGACCCTCCACCTGGAGGACGAGCACGTCGTGCCCGTCCTGATGCCGATCGAGTCCCTGGGATCGCGGAGGGGTGACATACAGATTCGCGGAGACCCTATGTGACACCTCCTCGGTGAGGCGGTTGCACAAACCAGCGAGATCGGGCGAAAAGTCCTGGGCCCGGGACACTCGCGCCGAGGCCGCGTCCGGGCCTTCCGGCCATCCAGGTTCGCCGGGCTTGGGTCCGGGCCGGCCCTCGGCGCCCAGGATTTCGAGTTTTCCGGATTGGAGGGCCGAAGCCACGACCGCGCGGACGTCCAGGTTCGCCGCGGCCACCCGAGGGAGAGTCGAGCTCGTCGGGAAAACTCGCACCGATCGCTGCCAGTCGAACCGGAAGAAGGAGGCCGCAGAGACGCCTAGGAGGGCATCGAGGACGGGAAAGAAAAGCAGGTCGATGGCCTCGCCCTCCGCGACCGGGGCCGGCGAGGCTAAGCCACGTCCGGGCATGGCCGCACCAGTTGCTGGGCTTGCAGCCGGGCGAGGGTGTAGGTGACGCTTTCGCGCGCGCGGTCCTCGCTCACTTCAAACTCCTCGAGTAGAAGGCCAACCAGTCCGGCAAGGTCCAATCTTCGTTCGATGCCCGACCAGATTGCGGTCGCACTCTCATTGAGTGTGTAGTACTTCTTCGTGGCGAGATTCAACACGACCGCGTTCTCGCCCTCGAAGTCGGTGGCCACCACGTCGGGGGAAACCTCGAACCGCGTGCTGTCCACTGTCACCGGATCGATCCTTAAGGCAGGCGACAGCCTAGGGTTTGCCTGCCGACGCCTGCACGGATACCTGGACGACCTTGGGCGGATCGAAACTGACTTGAGGCACAAGAACGAAGAGGTAGTAACCCTTGGTGATGACTGCGGTCTTGAAGTTTACGGCAACGGTCTGGGAGGGACGAATGCTGCTGGAAAGGGATTTCAAGCCGTTTGGGGCCTGCAGGCCCAGTTGGCTGGCGAAGGGCACGATGACTCTGGAATTCATTCCGCCCGTCTTTCTAAGGACATAGTCGCTGCTGTCGTACCACTCCAACGGATAGCTGCTCGGGTTCTCGAGGAGGGTGGCTTGGGTGTCCATGTAAACATTGCTGCCAACCGGCGCCTCGATCGATCGCTGCGCCGCATCCACGATGCGCAGCTGTGACTGCGCGGGTATGGTCAGCCGCGAGTTCAGCGTAGTCAGGTTGATCACCTTGAAGCTGAGGGCATGGATCTCCTTGCCCGTATTGTTTGTGAACGTCCGGCGATACTCGACGGCCCGCGGGTCGTAGAAGGCAAACTTCTCCCGGTTCGGGTACGAGTTCTCGCCCACCGACGGATCGAGCAGGGCCACCGGGAATTCCGATTGAAGCACGTCGTGAACCGCCTTCGAGTCTTCAGGATTCGGACCGCCGAGGACCGCCGCCACGTCTCCGAGCGGCCCGTAAGTGATTCCGGCGTCGCCGGCCACGAAGACGAAGTCGCGGTTGTTGTCCTCGGAGTCCGTGAGCACGGCGGCGTTCGTCAAACGCCGAACCCAGGCGGTCTGTGCCGTGGGGTTGGCCGGGCCGGCCTGCACGACCGCGGGCAGGGGCGTCCCCTCGTAGAACAGGGGGTCCGTCTCCGCCGCGCCGCCCACCGCGTC
This sequence comes from Vicinamibacteria bacterium, assembly GCA_043754395.1. Taxonomy (GTDB): domain Bacteria; phylum Acidobacteriota; class Vicinamibacteria; order Fen-336; family JAGNNV01; genus JAGNNV01. The sequence goes on along the minus strand of JAYUUU010000006.1, from coordinate 5,990 downwards.
AAGCCGGGTGGCCGCCGCATACGCCCCGCAGTCGGCAGTGTTGAAGAGACCGAAGCCGGCATCGTCGGGGATGTCCACGCCGACCATGAGTCGATCTCCCGACTGGACCGAGTTGGGAATGCCGGAGAAGTACAGACTGAAACCGACGTTCGTCGCGAGCCAATGGCCGCCCTTCGGAATCACCGTGCCGTCTGGAATGAGGGCGATCACCTGTCCCGGCCGGCCGATGGACCAGCCACCTGACCCGTCGGTGGACGCCACCACCACATCCGCGGAAGTCCGGTTCCCGATTTCGATGTACTCGTCGTCGGTTCCGTTGGGTCCGTGGGTGCGGAATTCACTGATCAGGACGCCGCCCGCGGCAACCGGCGTGCCGACAACCAGGTCGTACATTGCCGATGCCCAGCAACCGGTCGGCGTGTCGGTGGCGGTCACCTGCAGCGTGAATGTCCCCGCGGCCGTGGGAGTGCCTGAAAGTGCCCCGGTCGAGAGGCCGTTGAGGCCCGGAGGCAGTGCTCCAAAGGTGAAGGAGTAGGGCCCCGTCGCGCCGCTCGCCGTGAGAATCTCGCTATACGGCGCCCCGACCGACGCGTTGGGCAGGAACGTGGGATCGATGGCGATCGACGGGCAGCTCAGGGTCGAGAACGTGCCAGCCGCTCCGAGACCAACGCCGGCCACGTTCTTGGCGTAGGCGCGGAAGAAATAGGTCGAGCCCGAGACAAGCCCGGTCAAGGTGGTACTCATGGCGCCCAGCGTCCCGGAGACCTTCATGGTGAGGACGTCGAACGCTCCGGGTGAGGGCAAGGGGTCGGACGTGGAATAAGCGAAGCCACGCTCGAAGATGGGCAACCCGCCGTTCGCGTCGACGCTGCCGGTGACACTGGCGGTTGCGAACGAGCCGCTCCCGGCCCCGGTCGTCACGGTCGGTGGTACACCCACGGGGCCCGCGGCCTTGACCGCGGCGATTGCCCTAGGCGAGCTGAAGTACGAGTCCCTGATCGGAAATTCGGGGTTCGGGACCTCGGTGTCGGTGGCGAGGTCCACCACGTATACCGCGTTCGAATTGGCGTCGGTGACATAAACGCGACCGGTGGCATCGTGCACGGCCGTCGCCTGGAGGTAGCCAGGAGAAGTCAGGGGGATCGCGGTGAATGTGTTGGACGCGGTTGTGATGAAGCCGAACCCGTTTTCACCTTGCGCTACGTACACCTTGGAGCCGTTGGCCTTCATGTCCATGTTCCGGCCCGAAGCGCCAGCGACAGGGGAGAGCGCTCCCGAGGCCAGGGCCACGCGAGTGACGACCCCCGAACTCCCGGTGACGTACATGGCGCTGCCATCGGGAAGGACCAGACCGTAGACGAGGGATCCGCCGACAGGAATCGAACGGAGGAAGCCCCGCGAACCCCGATCGAAGACACAGATGTTCCCATTGCTGCTCAGGACATACATCTCCAGGTTCACCGGGTTCGCAACGATGTGCTCGGAGAAGGTTGCGACGCAACCGGACCCCGGAATGCCGGCTACAGCGGCGGTCGCAGTGTCGATGACGCTGATCGAGCCTGAGTACGCGTTGAGAACCCAGACTTCGTTCCCTTGGGGTGTGGGTGCCACTGCGTGCGGCCCGTCGAAACCCGAGAGGATGTCGGTAACGGAATATGTTGCCGTGTCGATCACGCTCACCGAAGAGCTGCCCTGGTTGGGCACATAGACCTTCGCGCCGCCCGGCAACGCTTGGAGGTTTCCAGGGCTCGAACCCACGACCACGGTCTTGCGCACGACGTTAGTAACGGGATCGATGATCGACACGGTGCCGCCGCCGGCATTGACGGAGTACACCTGGGAAACCGCGCTGGTGACCCCGGCTCCGCGAAGCGCGACGAGGGCGGGGCTCATGGTCACGTTCCCCGTGAAGGTGGTAGCGGAACTGGGTGTAAAGACAATGTCCAGCGTGCAGGAGGCGAGGCCGGGAAGGGTGGCGCCGCACGTGGTGCCGGTCACCGCGAATTCCGGCGTGCTCGACAGCACCGACCCGAGCGAGACGTCGGCCGAGTCGTAGTTCGTCACGGTTACGAAGGCTGTGGGGCTCCCCGATCCCCCGACTACCTCAGAAGGAAAGGCGATCTTCGAAGGTTGGACGTCGAGGGTGGTGATCTTGATCGAATAGGTGCGGAATCCCCCGCAGGCCCAGGAGAGGTCGGCGGCCGAGATCGTAAAGCCGTATGTGCCGACCGCGGCCGGGGTGCCGCTCACGTAGCCGGTGTTGGAGTCGAGCGAAAGGCCTAGAGGAAGGGCGCCACTCGTCACAGCATACCCATAGCCCGTTCCCGAACCGCCATAGGCATCCGCGTAATAACCGTAGGACGCCCCGAGAGAAGAATCGGGAAGCGCGTTCAGGACGATAGCCGGGCAGGGGGCGGTGGCGGTCGCAACCCCGCTATAGGCTGTGCCAAAGGCGTTCCGGGCGTATGCCTGGACGGAATAGCTGAAGCCGGGAACGACGTCGAGGTCCCGGGTCATCGAGCCGACACCTACACGCACAGTGATCCTTGACGTACCCGGCGCGAAGAGCTCGGGCGACGCGTTGTCGCTCGTGAGGGCGTGCACGAAGCCCCGCTCCCACAAGAGCGAACCGCCGTTTGAGGTGACCTCGGCCGACATCTTGATCTGATATGGCGAAGTCAGAGTGAGGCTCAGGTTCGCAACCGTGGGGATGGCCGCGGAGGCGATCGCTGGGAGGACCAATCCGAGCACGAAAGCGGAAAGCATCGCGATGAGACCCCGGTATCTCGGCGGGGCGGGCACGTGAACAGTCTGTTGCATATCTTGAACTCCGCTCTGCCAAAAAACCGCGGGTGCCCCGGGACAACGAAGGGCAGGATCGCGGGAAACGCTTGGTTGGCTCAGGTTACCTGATGGAAGCATCGCTCGGTGAAACCGGGCGGGCGATGAGTGGTCCCCACCCTGCTGCCAGTGCCCGGACCGTGCTAGCCTCTGCGCCATCCTCATGAGCATCGCCAAGCCCCTCCGAAAGATGTTCGTGGAGCCGACGGTGTCCGAGCCCATCGACGCCCTTGACGCGACCCGGGCCTTCGGCGGCATGCTCGGCCAGGTAGTCATCGGCGGAGGCAGCGCGGGCACCGCCCTCGACGACGGCGACTACGGGGTGAATTCCTACTACGACTCTCCGGGCCAGGACGGCGTCGATTCCGGCCCGGGTCCCGTGTAAAACGGCGACACCAGCCTCTGGTCGGTCTGGTTCGGGTGGCGGTTTCCTCCGCCTCGGAGGGTGCTTCGTCCGTCTACGTTTCGAGGGCCTGATTCCCCATCGCTTCGAAGTTCTTCACTCGCTTCCCACACACGCGTCTCACCCGCGCGGGCCCGAGTTGACCATCGAGATCCGCCCTGCCGATTCGTCCTCAGACCCAGGTCCGGAGACGCGAGTGTTCGACGGGTTCAGCATCGACTTCCCCGGGGATGCCCCTCGAACCGCGATCCTCTACGTTGACCCCGCGCGCCGGAAAAAGGAACTCGATGCCGCGATCGGCGCCGCGCTTTACATGGCTCTGCGGCGCGAGGCCCGGCTCGACCTTCATGCTGCGGCGGTCATTCCCGCGCCCGATCGAGGCGCGGTTCTGATCGTCGGAGCCAAAGGAGTCGGCAAGTCTTCGCTCACCCTCAGCCTCGCCCTCGCGGGATGGCGTTTCCTCTCGGACGACTATGTGCTCGCCTGGCGCGGCGACACCGAAGTGCGGCTCGGTTGTCTCCGATCGTCGCTCTACCTGACTCCGGATGCGGTCGCGCGACTTCCTCCGGGAGGCCCGGCCGGCCGCAACGTCCCCAGGATGGGCAAACGCATGTTTGATCCGGGGGAACTCTTCCCCGGTCTGCATAGGGTCGAAGACTCTTTGGCCGCGGTGGTCTTCCCCGAACGGGTGGAAAGCGGAGAGTCCTCGCTCATTCCCATAAGGCCCCTCGAGGCGTTTCAGCGGATTCTGACCCTCACACCGTTTCTGGCCGCTGATCCTTCAGCCCGGCCCTGCATCGAAGTAGCGCGCGCGATCGCGGACCTTCCGTCCTTCGTCCTGCGCGCGGCGCCCGACGTCCTCGATCCGAGCACGGCCGCGCGGCTCCTCGAGCGCACGCTCGGCTGAAAAACGACCTCAGCGGCGCGCGCGCGTCGCGTTGATGCGGGCCCGCAGGTTGGCGACCCGCGCCGTGAAGTCCGAGTGGACCTCGGCTTCGGCAGCGTGGCCGATCGCCGCGTCGTAGGCTCCCCTCGCCGCCTCGCCTTCGGCCGCGCCAAGTGATGCGCTCGCTTTTGACCGCCGGGCCGCTTCGATCCGCTGGGCGAGCCGGTTCAAGGCGGTTTCCTTCCGCACTTCCGTGAGCGATGAGCGTTCTATTTCCTCACGCTTCGAAGCCGCCGTGGCGATCGCGCCTGAATAGCAGTCCCGGGCGCGAACGAATTCCTCGACCGCTGCCCCCGGCCTTTCCTGTTGACCGTGAATCATCGCCAGATGGAGGCGCGAGTCGCAGTCAGCAGCGTTTCTGGAGATCGCCAGATCGAACTCGCCTTTGGCGCGGTCGAACTGGGCGAGGTGGTAGGCGACAAGGCCGCCCAGTCGAGCCGTGTCGCCATTCATCGGGTTGGTTCGACGCGCCTCGCGAACGTGGACATCGGCATCCTGAAGGTTTTTGAGCTGAAGTTCGGAGAACGCTAGCCAGTAGTTCGCGTCGCTCACGTACCAGTTGCCGCGTTCGAGAAGCCGAAGGGCCGGCTTCATCGCCTCCTCGAAGCGGCCGGCGTAGTTCAAGGCCTGGGCCCTGTAGAGCAGGGCTTCGCGCTGGTCCGGTTCGATATCGAGGGCACGAGCCAGGTCCTGGGCGGCCCACTCGTACTCTTCGAGTCTCAGACGAGCGAGGCCCAGTGTGGCCCAGGCCGCGGTCATTCTCGGGAGACCGTTCGCCGCGGCCAGAGACTCGCGCTCCGCGGACACGAGCTTCCTCTCCGCGAGACGAACGCGGCCCAGGAAATAGTGCGCTTCGTGAAACCGCGGCTCCTCCTCGATCAGTCGCGTGAGTGCCGCTGCGTCGTGTTCGATGTCTACTTTGTGGCCGCAGGTCGCGGCCTGGAAGGCGAACAGGGCCGAAGGCGATGGCTCGTGTGTGCGTTTGGAGTCGGGTTCGATGCACGCGAGAGAAGACAGGAGATAGCGGGCGGCGGTATCGCCCCTCTGATCAGCGGCCTCGCGAAGGGCCTTGAGGCGAGAAACGTCGGCTTCGTGCCCCTTCAGCCCCATCACTGAGCGGGCCGCGGCGGCCGCGGCTCCAATCGCCTCCTTGCTGACTCCTTCGGTGCGCAAGGGCAAGGCGTCGACCGCCTGGAGATAGTCGCCGACGATCTCTCCGCCCGGAGAGCCCGCGAGCTTTCGCGCTCGATCGATCGCTCCCGAGGGCTTGAGGCCCAGTTCCCTCTCCCGGGCCGCGACTAAGGCCCACGCTCCCGCAGACTTCAAGTCGATCGCGGCAGCGCCGCCCGCGATCGCCGCGTCGTACTTCTCCGCCGCAGAAAGGAGGCACAAGTAGCAGCCTCGACCCAGCTCCGCGTCTGCCTCGAGGAGGAGAGCCGCGATATCAACCTTCGGGGCGCTCACACGCGGCGCGCGGCTCGAAACGCAGCCCATCGCCGCGAGAGTGACGAGTGCGGCTACTCCCGCCAAAGCGAGCCAACGCGCGACCCGACTCCCGAAATCCGACATGATCTCTCCCGCGCTTCAGGCCTTGCGGAGCTCAGTCTCGAGCCGTTCGAGGAAATACCCCACGTCGGTCACGAGGCCAATCGCCTGCATGGTGCCGCGGTTGCTGAGCTTCACGGGCACCGACTCGGTCATGTCGACGCACACCGTGCGGACCGCGACCGGCAGCAGGTTCCCTACCGCGATGGCGTGCAGTGCCGAGGCGAGCATCAGACACACTCCCGCGCCCTCGAG
>JAYUUU010000005.1:0-4955 GCA_043754395.1 Vicinamibacteria bacterium | reverse complement strand
CAACACTTAGTAAGCGGCGAAGCGGAAATATACGGCGACCCGGAAATATACGGCGCCGCATATTTGGATAAAGGTGGCGAGAGAGTGCCATCGCTCACGTCGCGTGCGGTCTCCAGGCTCGTTGCCATGTGGCGATTACAGCGCGTCTTGAGTGCGTACGTCAAATCGGACGGCGGATGACCGCGGTCAGGACGTTGAGGAGACGGAGGATGATGGCGCGAGCTTCCGCAGTGTGCGGGGCCGCGACCTCGAGTTCGAGGAGATCGAGGCACGCGAGGCACTCGACGGCAGAGCCGCGAGCGATCGTGTAGTGGCGGGCTCGCTCACGCGGGGTGGCACGACCCGCTCCTTCTGCGACATTTAACGGCACGGAAATGGAAGCTCGGTCGAGTTGGTCGGAGAGTTCAGAGCGGCGGAGCGGAAGCCATCGAACCACGATGCGGCGGAAGTCGACGGCGAGGCGGTACGCGTCGAACCGGTGGAGGGAAGGAGTGGGAGTGGAGAGCATCGGCGGGGGTCCTTTCGAGATGAAGGCCGGGATTGACCTTCGATGCGTGTCGAACCGCCGAAGCAAGGGCTGAAGTCAAGGGCGGAGCTTTTCCGAAGGAAAAGTGCGGAGCGAAGCGAAGCACCCTTTACTTCTGCCCGCGCGGAGGCGAGGATTCAGGCGTCGAAGGTCCGATGCGGCCGTCGGAGGAAGGACCTCGGGCGACCGTTACGGTTCACGCCCTTCGAAACGAAGTGACGCTCACGCGCACGAAGATGGGAGGGCGCCGACGCTCACGATCGACGCTCACGATCACGGTCCATGGACGCGAAGTACGCTTACGGGTCGCGGGTTCGACCTAGCGCCGCGGTTCGAGGTCGACCTTCACCACCGAACAGCTTTGGGCGTAGCCGAGGCCGCGCTTGAGGGTGGGGAAGACGCGCGCGGTGGCGATCGCGAGCGACAGTTCACTCAGCACTGTGGCGCCGAAACGGGACACGATCTCCTCGCGCGCGGGGTCTTCCGATCCGTCCTTCGACAACACGCCGTCCGCGAACCGCACCACGAGCGAGACGTCGGGCGGCATTTCGCCGTGGTTCCGGTCCAGTACCGAGCGGATCACCGCGGGATCGAGGCGCGTGTCGAGGGCGACGTTGACCGCGATCTGAACGCACGGCCCGCAGTCTTCGTGCTGCGTCGCGACGATTCGCACCGCGCTCAGAAGCGCCGACCGTGTCTCCCGCCGATGCTGCGACACCGGAAGGAACATCAGGAACTTCAAGAACCCGGAGAAGGACGTATCCCCGAGACGACCCAAATAGTCGGCAGGTACGCGGAGCTTCCGCTCCGTCTCCCGTTGGACCCTCCGCACAAGCGCTTTCATGGCGCGTACTCTAGCTATGGCCCAGGGTGAAGCCCCGACCTAGCTCGGAGATACCCACGTCACCCCGGGGATTGTTTCGTCCCCCGAGGGGAGGCTTCGCCTCGCCCTCGGCTACTGAGCTTCCTGCTGAGAAACCCGTTCAAGTACGCCCCATTCCATGCGGTTTCAGAGTTCGCGTGTTTGGGCGAGGATGGAGCGTGGCCGGTCATCGAGGGTCGCGCACGCGAGCGGGGCGTTGAGCGCGAGTCACCGAGGTCCGTCAGCGACCTTCGCGCGAACCGAGGAGGGTAAGGAGGCACACGATTCCATCGTCCCGCGAACACAGTGCCGACGCACCCGACGTCCACGCCGCGGCGCGCACCCTCGATGGCCGGGCACGCGGGCCGCCACTACAAAGCTTGAGAGATCGCTTCGTCGCCTTCGTCCGATGAGCTTCCTCGCGATGACGACGCGGGGTTTCTTTCAACAGTCACGGGCGGAGTCCGTGAAGGGACTCGCAATGACGGCCCTTAATCCGGTTCGTAGAGGATTTCGCCTTCGCCGCTGATGAAGAGCGACGGCTCGTCGGTCGTGGGGGAGAGCCCCATCTCGGCTTCGAGGTTGCCCGACCAGGCGATCACCGTCGACAGCGGCGCTTCGAAGGGGTGATCGGCGTGGACGCGGACGCAGGACGGCAGCCCCTTCCAGGTGAGGGCAGCGTAGCCGTTGCCGTCCATCTCGAGGACGCTCGAATCCATCGATGCGATCTGGACATACCGCGGCTGCAAGGCGTCCTCGCAGGCGAGGATTCGGTCGGGCGCCACCCAGAGTTTGCGGCCGGCGTCCGAGAGAAGGAGACCGATGCCCGAGGTGGCCGCAGACAGGAGGAGCGAACCGGAGCCGGTCGCGATGACCAGGCGTTCGCCGGCGGTGGCGCGGGTTTCTTTGACCCAGAACGTGACATGACCCTCGGACGAGACGAGGGCGCCGCGCTTGAAAAAGATACGCCCGTCGAAAGGGACGTTCACAAGATCGCGGCGCTTGAGCGTCATCTTCGGGTTGGCGACTGGGGTTCGCGGCCCGAGGAAGAGGTCCTCCTCTTCGGCGCCGAGCCTCAGCACCTCGGGGCGAAGTGCCACGGGAGCGTCGGGAACCGGCCCGGCGTTCAGGGCCTGGATGTCGGCGCCCGGAACCTGAACGAGCTTCGACGCTCCGAAAAGGGCTTCGTCATCGTCGTCGCCGCCGCGGAAGTCATTGTCGAGGGGCGCCGCGATGGGTTTCGACGCCTCGGCGAGATCGGGGTTCGTGGTGGTGACGAGCGCGCGGGGAACCTCGGCCGTCTGCGCGCCGTGGTGTCTAAAGGCTCCCGCACCGTCGCCGGTGGATCGCGCCAACCGATACTGGTGAATGGCCTCGCGGATCCGGCCATGGCGCTCGTAGGTGGCGGCGAGGTAGAAGTGCACTCGAGGCTTGTCGGCAGAGAAGAGCAGCGCCTGGGTGAAGGCGAGCTCGGCTTCGCGAAACCGGTTCAGTTTGAAATTGATGAGACCGAGGTTGAAGAGGATGGCCGCGTCGTTGGGTGTGTTCGCCGCGAGTTTGCCGAATACTTCCTCGGCCCGCTCCAGCCGGCCTTGCTTGAAGTACAAGACGCCGAGCAGGCTCAGGACCGTGATATCGCGCGGTTTGAGGAGATAGGCCTCGGCGAGGTCCTGCTCCGCAAGGTCGGCTTTGCCTTCAGCGAGAAAAACGCGGGCGCGCTGGACGTGTGTCTCGAACAGACCGGTAGAGAGGGGCGAAACCGACGGCATTCGAGAGGCTCGTTCCTGGTCAGGGCATTCCGCGAATGGTTCGAAACGCCGACCCGTCCTGCGGAGGCGAGTCTGCGAAGTGGGTTGAGCCTGTGCCGTCCACCCAGCGATAGTACAACCGGGGCGGGACGTTGCCGAGCGCACGGGCCGGGCGAGGCTTTGGAACACTCACCTTCTTAAACGGCTGAAGCGATGGGGGAAGCGAGCCGGAGAAACCGAGAGTGGTGTTGGCGCTTGAACTCGGCGTTCGCGTCTCACGGGAGGCCGCCATGATCACGGGGCCCGACCCGAGAACCTGACGGATCTTCACCACGTAGTTGCGTGTTTCCTTGTAGGGCGGCACGCCGCCGTAGCGCAGCACCGCGTTTTCACCGGCGTTGTAGCCCGCGGCCGCGAGTTCCATGTCGCCGCGGAATAGGCCAAGCAGGTAGCTCAGGTATTCGGTTCCGCCCATGATCGCCTGCGCGGGATCGAAGGGGTTCGTCACCCCGAAACGTCGCGCCGTGGCGGGCATGAGCTGCATCAGGCCCTTCGCTCCCTTGGACGACACCGCGAACTCGTCGAAGGCCGATTCGACGCTGATGATCGCGCGGACAAAGTCCGCACTCACGCCGAACTTCGAGGCTGCGTCTTCGATGTAGGGGTCGAACTCGGGCCGCGCGCGCCGCCTGAAACCGCGGGAGTGAATCAGCACGCCTTTGGCGGAGAAGCGAAGGCGGAACTCGCTGGATTCGGGCGAATCGGTCGCCTCGAGGACGCCGCTGGCGTTCCTGCGGAGATACACCTGCGCTTCCGTCTCGGAGGCGGGACAAAGCTCAAATATCGTGAGAAGCGCGAGACCGGCGCAGATCTTCTTCATGCGTTGGCGCGACTCTCTCATGCCGGGACCTCAGTCAGAAGTCGTTTGGCGGTTTCCCGGGCATTTCGTCTCAGGATTTCCACGTCGCTGTCGCCGGCACCGAGGGCGCCCTGGGCGAATTCCGGGCGGCCGCCGCCGCGCAGGCCAAGCTCTTTCAGGATGTCGGGTGCTTTGAGCCTGTCCATGAGGTCTCGCGAGACCGCGACGATCACCGAGACCGACCCGTCGCCGGTAGAAGCGGAGGAAATCGCGATGAAGCCCTTGTCCCCGCGCTTGTGGCGATATTCGTCGACGAGGGCGGCGTGTCCCTTGCGGTCGACGTCCGCGAATAGGGGCGTCCAGATGGTTATGCCTTCGACCTCCACCGAATCGCCGCCCTCCGCGCGGGCGGCTCCCCCGGACGCGAGCTTCATCTTCAGACGCTCGATCTCGCGATCCCGCGCCTTCAGTTCGTCCTTGAGCTTCGCGTACTCGTCGACCAGGGTCCCGCGGTCGGCTCGCGCGAAATGCGACAGCTCGTCGAGGATCGCCACATCGCGCTGGATCTTGTCGAGTGCGGCACCTCCCGACACCGCTTCGACGCGGCGGGTTCCCGCAGAAACGCCGGAGGTCGAGGTGAAGAGGAAGAAGCCGATGTCACCGGTCTGCGCCACGTGGGTGCCGCCGCAGAACTCCTTGGAAAAACCGGGGACCTCGACCACGCGCACGCGCTCCCCGTACTTGTCGCCGAAGAAAGCGAGGGCGCCCGAGTTGAGCGCTTCGTCGCGGGACATCTCGATGGTGTTGACCTTCTTGTTCGCGAGAATCTCGCCGTTCACTCGGTTCTCGATGACGCGGAGCTCGCGCTCGTCAACTCCCTGGAAGTGGGAGAAGTCGAAACGCAGCCGGTCGGTGGCGACCAGGCTTCCCGCCTGTTTGACGTGAGTCCCGAGGGTTTCG
>JAYUUU010000004.1:0-2334 GCA_043754395.1 Vicinamibacteria bacterium | reverse complement strand
CTTGATCGCAGTCGACAGATTCACGCCGAGGTAAGCGAGGTCGAGACGGATACTGCGCGAGTCGTAGTTGTCGCGGATGAGGGCCAAAGGCAGGGGGATGTCCTTGGGCTCGAGGTTGTTGTCCTTCGGGGAATAATTGACATCGGCGCCCAGGCCCATCCGCAGGACGTCGGTGTCCACCTCGAAGCGGGGCCGGATCTGAAACCGCGTGCGGCTCGACGGAACCGGGTCGGGCTTGGTGAAGAAGTTGTCGTTCCACTCATGGCGGATCAAGACGTCGCCGGTGATCGGGGCGCGCTGTTGCTGCTGGGCGAACGCCGGGGCGCCTATGGACAGGGCGAGGAAGACGAGGTTCTTGTTCATCGCCTTCGAGTTTAGCGGGGAAGCGGGCCGCATAGCGCCGAGGTTTGGGAAGGCGGTCAGGCAGCCGGTACGATCACGCACCGTGCCCGTGCCCCTGAAACTGTCCGTCGTGATTCCGGCATGGAACGAGATGAAGCGCTCGCTCGGGTTCTACCGGGATGTCGTCGGGCTTCCGTTAGCCCCCGGGTCGCGATGTCACCGGCTCATCACTGCTTCGCGAACTCGACCTTGAAGGGCCGCGCCTTGGAGGCCCTCGCCTTCCCCTGCGAGCCTGGGCGTTTGGTGTCGGTCTCAGGATGTTGCGGCTCAAACTACGAGGGGAATACCCCAAAGCCCCGTGGTTGAGCGCTCGTGTCAGCGGGAGCTGCTGCGAAACGGCTTGCGCTTGGCCCCGCCGAACGACCCGCCCCCTTCGCGACGGGGGCGATAGCCGGTCTCGCCGCTCGAGGCCTCAGCGCCGCGAAGCGCTTGGCGGCTGTTGGTCGCCGCCGCCTGAGCGAAACGATCGGCCGCCGGTCGCGCGGGGCGATCGCCCTGCTCGCCGCGGATTCCGGAGCCGATGGCCTGGGATCGCGCGGGACGAGCGGCGTCATGGGGGCGGCTCTGGGGACGCTCTCCACCGCGCCCGCCGGCGCCCTGTCCGCCACGGTTCGCGCCGAAGCGGGTGTAAGGCTTGGGACTCGAAGAGCGTCCGCGTCCGGAGTTCTCGCGGAACTTCGCGGCCTCGGGAGCATTCGTCTTCTGCGCCGCGTAGTCGAAGTCGGGAAGCGTGATGCGCGGCATGCGGCTGCCGATGGCGCGCTCGATGGCGCGAAGCGCGCCCTCTTCTTCGGGCGAGACGAAGGCGAAGGCGTCGCCTTGCGCCTGGTTACGGCCGGTGCGGCCCACGCGGTGGATGTAGTCCTCGTGAGTGGGCGGGATGTCGAAGTTCACGACGTGCGACAAAGACTCGACGTCGATGCCGCGGGCCGCGATGTCGGTGGCCACGAGCACCGAGAACTTGCCCTCCTTGAAGCGGCGGAGGGTTTCCGTCCGCTGCGACTGCGAGCGGTCGCCGTGGATGCGGCCGGCGTTCACACCCATGCGCACCAGGAAGTCGGCGAGGCGGTTCGCGCGCGACTTGGTGCGGGTGAAGACGATCACGCTGCGGATGAGGCCGCGATTCATCAGTTCGGTGAGAAGAACCGCCTTGAGGTGCTGGGGCACCGGATACGCGGCCTGAGTGATGCCCGCGGCGGGGGCCGACTGACGCTCGACGCTGATGGTGAACGGATCATGCAGCATCTCGCGCGAGAGCTTCGCGATCTCCGTAGGCATGGTGGCCGAGAAGAAGAGGGTCTGGCGCTTTGTGGGCAGATATTTGAGGATGCGGCGGATGTCGGGGAGGAAGCCCATGTCGAGCATCCGGTCGGCTTCGTCCAGCACGAGGACCTCGAGGTTCTTGAAGTTCGCATACGAGCGATTCATGTGGTCGAGGAGGCGGCCGGGGGTGGCCACGATGATGTCGGTGCCGCGGCGAAGCGCGTGCTCCTGGGCGCCCATGCCGACGCCTCCGTAGATGGCGGCGGCGGAGATCGGGGTGTGCACCCCGAGAGCGTTCAGGTGCTCGTCGATCTGCGCGGCCAGTTCACGCGTGGGGGTGAGGATCAACGCACGGGTGAAGCCCTTCGCCTTTCCGCTGAGGCGATGAATGATGGGGAGGCCGAACGCGGCGCTCTTGCCGCTGCCGGTCATGGCGCAGGCGAGCAGGTCGCGCCCCTCGATACCGGGCGGAAGGGCCTGCTCCTGAATGGGAGTCGGGTTCTTGAAACCGAGCTCCTTGATGCCGCGCAGAAGTTCGGCCGAGAAGCCGTATTTGGAAAACGCCATGGTTAGTTCGAAGGTCCTGACTTTTTGATGGGCCTCTGGCCCCTTGATAGGTGTGGCCGCGAGCGGAAACGAATACGTCCCTATCGCCTCAAAAAGCGGCCT
>JAYUUU010000003.1:0-2675 GCA_043754395.1 Vicinamibacteria bacterium | reverse complement strand
GCCCTCGGCTTCGAATACGTCGGCGTGGGCCGACGCTAGTTTGAAGGTAGCAGTCACGGGCGGGGCCGGATACATCGGCTCGCACACCGCGGCCGAGCTCTTGGCTCTGGGCCACCAGGTCACGGTCATCGACGACTTTTCCGCCGGGCACGAGGCGGCGGTTTCGAAAGCGGCGAACCTGGTGCGCGGGGACATCGGCGACGTCGAAACGATGACCCGGGCGCTTGCCGGTCACGACGCGGTGATCCACTTCGCGGGCCTCTTGTCGGTGGCGGGCTCAATGAAGGACCCGCGCTCGTATTTCGAGACGAACTTTGTGAAGGGGCTCCGCCTCCTGGACGCCGCGAAGTCCGCGAACGTCGCGCGCATCATCTTCAGCTCCACCTGCGCCACCTACGGCGTGCCAAAGGGGCCGCTCACCGAGGATCACGTCAAGGAGCCCGTGAACCCCTACGGTGCTTCCAAGCGTCAGTTCGAACAGGTTCTCGAGGCTTACGCGCGCATCGGACAGATCCGCGCGATCGCCCTTCGCTATTTCAACGCCGCGGGCGCTCGTCGCGACGGGTCGCTCGGCGAGGATCACACTCACGAGGAGCATCTGATCCCACTCGCCATTGACGCCGCGGCCGGGCGGCGGGGGCCGCTGACCGTCTACGGCGACGACTATGAGACTCCCGACGGGACCTGCCTGCGCGACTACATCCACGTCGACGACCTCGGCCGCGCTCATGTTCTCGCCCTCGAAGCCGTCGACCGAACCGAAGCCCCATTCACCGCGATCAACCTCGGCACCGGCCGCGGTACGTCGGTGCGCGAAGTGATCCGGGCAGTCGAGCGTGTGACCGGGACGAAGGTGCCGCACGCGGTTGGTCCGCGCCGCGCTGGAGACCCTCCGGCCCTGGTGGCGGTGCCCGCTTTCTCGCGTAGCGTTCTCGGCTTCGAGCCCCAGGTGACTGGCATCGACGAGATCGTCGAGACCGCCTGGAAATGGCGCAAGACTCATCCCCAGGGATACAGTACCGCCCAATGAGACGCCCGAATCCTCTTCCCGATCCGCTGCTCTCGGTGATCATTCCCGTCTTCAACGAGAAGAACACGGTTGAAGAGATCATCGACCGCGTGAACGCGGTGCCGGGGATCCGCAAGGAAGTCATCATCGTCAACGATGCCTCCACCGACGGCTCGAAGGAGATCCTCGACCGCCTCGCCGGAGCGAAGGGCTTCAAGCTCTTCCATCAGGAGAAGAACCAGGGGAAGGGCGCCGCGGTTCGCCGCGGGATCAAGGAAGCCACCGGTGACATCATCGTGGTCCAAGACGCCGACCTCGAGTATTCGCCCGAGGAGTATCCGGACCTTCTCGACCTCATCATCAAGGGCAAGGCCGACGCGGTGTTCGGGTCGCGCTTCATCGGCCGGCATCGCTGCCACCTCTTCACCCACTACCTCGCGAACCTTTTCCTCAACCTCGTCACGAACGTGCTCTACAACACCACCATGACCGACATGGAAACGTGTTTCAAGGCGATCCGTGCCGACATCCTCAAGCCCATGCCGCTCTACTCGAACCGGTTCGGGATCGAGCCCGAGATCACCGCGAAACTCTTCAAGGCGGGCGCTCGCGTTTATGAAGTTCCCATCACCTACGACGGCCGCGACTACTCCGAGGGGAAGAAAATCACCTGGCGGGACGGCTTCCCCGCCCTCTGGACACTTATTAAGTACAGGTTTGTAGATTAGAAATGAAAAAAGCACTGATCACCGGTATCACCGGCCAGGACGGCAGCTATCTCGCCGAACTCCTCCTAGAGAAGGGTTACGAAGTCCACGGCCTGGTGCGCCGTTCGAGCTCGTTCAACACCTGGCGCATCGATCACGTCCGTGAGTCGCTTCAGCTCCACTACGGCGATCTCGTCGACACGTCGAGCCTCACACGCGTGCTCGAGCTGATCGGCCCGGACGAGATCTACAACCTCGCGGCCCAGAGCCACGTCAAGGTCTCCTTCGAGATGCCCGAGTACACCGGGAACACCACAGGGCTTGGCGTGTTGCGCCTGCTCGACGCGGTGCACGAAGCGGGCTTGAAAACGACACGCGTGTATCAGGCGGGAAGCTCGGAGATGTACGGCAAGGTGGTTGAAACTCCGCAGAAGGAAACCACACCCTTCCATCCCCGCTCGCCCTACGGCGCCGCCAAGGTGTACGGCCACTGGATCGCGGTCAACTACCGCGAGAGCTACGGGATGCATGTGAGCAACGGCATCCTGTTCAACCACGAGTCGCCGCGCCGTGGCGAGAACTTCGTGACCCGCAAGATCACGCTCGGCATCGCCGCGATCAAGAAGGGCAAAGCCAAGGACCTGCATCTTGGGAACCTCGACGCCAAGCGCGACTGGGGTTTTGCCGGCGACTATGTCGAAGCGATGTGGCGGATGCTGCAGCAGGAACAGCCGGACGACTACGTGGTGGCGACCGGCGAGACCTGGTCGGTCAAAGACTTCCTCCTCGAAGCTTTCTCGCACGCGGGCCTCGACTGGGAGAAGTACGTGGTGATCGACCCCAGGTTCTTCCGCCCGGCGGAAGTGGACCTCCTCCTCGGCGACCCGACGAAAGCGAAGACCAAGCTCGGCTGGAAGCCCGCGGTCGACTTCAAGCAGCTCGTCCGGATGATGGTCGAC
>JAYUUU010000002.1:0-3112 GCA_043754395.1 Vicinamibacteria bacterium | reverse complement strand
GACTTAGCGCCCGTCTGGTGTGTCCCTCGGCACTTTTTCCGGGCGTTCTCAGTCGAACCACTTACCTTCGAAGACGATCTCGACGGCCCCGCGCTGGAGCAGTGGCCCGCCCTCGGCCCAGGACTCGTGGAGATCCCCTCCGGCGCAATGGACCGTTACCTCCCGCTCCGTTCGTCCAGTCAGCACCGACGCCACCAGAGCGCTCGCGGACCCCGTGCCGGATGCGAGAGTGACGCCCACGCCCCGCTCCCAGAACCGCACCCGAAGTTCCTGCCTCGACAAAACGGTGATGAACTCGACGTTGGTCCGATTCGGGAACAGGGGATGATTTTCGATCTTCGGGCCCAGCCGATGCATCGTCGCCTCGGCCTCGGCCTCGGAAACGAAAACCGCGGTGTGAGGGTTTCCCATCGAGCAACAAGTCACGGACACCACTTCCCCATCGACGTTCAGTTCGTGCTCGACCACGCGGTCGAGGTTTCCAAACGCGGCAGGAACGCTCGCGGCGCTGAGGCCGGGAATCCCGAGATTCGTGTCGACCGCGAACTTTCGGGGACCTGTTTGCTCCACTACCACCGGCCTCGGGCCGGGATGCGGAACTACCGTATGAACCTTCGGCAGGAGTCCGGCAGAGAAGGCGTAGGCGGCGACACATCGCACGCCATTCCCCGAGATCTCACCGTGCGAGCCATCGGGATTGAGGAGCTTCATGCGCGCGAGGTTCTTCTCGGCATCGATGCCGACGATGAGGATGCCGTCGCCGCCGATCCCGCGGTTTCGGTCGCAGAGCCTGATCGCCCAGGCCGACCACTCGGGCGGGACATCCGCCTCGGAGACGAGGATGAAGTCGTTCCCGATGCCGTGGGCTTTGGTGAATTCCATAGCGCCGGGACGCTACACGAAATCGCGGTCCCTAAGGCGAGGGCGGCGGCGCCCTATTCGTCGGTGTCGTCGTCCACCGCACCCGGATCCATACCCGCGAGAATCGACTTCAGCTCTTTGCCCGGCTTGAAATGAGCGGCACGGCGCTCGGACGACACCAGCGGCTCTCCGGTGCGTGGATTGCGGGCGCGGCGGGGCCGGCGCAGACGCAGACTGAAGACGCCGAAACCGCGGATCTCGATGCGGTCGCCCTGCGCGATCGCAGTTTTCATCGAGTCGAGAATGGTCTCGACCACGACGTCCGCCTGCTTGTGGGACAACGGCCCCAGCGTCGCCATCTCGTCGATCAGTTCGGCTCGCGTCATTCGCCTGTGTTTAGTGGTCGCTTTTAGGGGTTGGTTGAGGCTTCAATGCTTTTCAGGGAAAACAAAGGCGGGTCACATGGGACCCGCCTTCGCGTACTTGTTCGTGCGACCCTTTACTTCTTGTTAAGTGCCTTGAACGCGTCGGCCATGGCGGTCGTCGCGTTGGAGTCGGCCTGCTGCGATTGACGAAGCGCCTGCAAGTCGCGGGTCACTTCCTCATTCTTGGCCGCCTTGATGGAGAGGCCGATCTTGCGGTCGACTTCCGTCATCTTGAGGATCTTCACCTTGACGGTCTCGCCGCCCTTGAACTGATCCTCAGGCTTCTCCACGCGCTTGTCGTCGAGCTCGGAGACGTGGACCAGACCCTCGACGCCTTCCGCGAGTTCCGCGAAGACGCCAAACGACGTGGAACGCGTGACCTTGGCCTCGATGACGTCGCCCGCGCGGTGAGTGTTGAAGAAGTGCTCCCACACGTCGGTCTCGAGCTGCTTGAGACCAAGCGAGAGACGCTGGTTCTCGGCGTCGATCGACAGAACAACCGCCGTGACGTCGTCACCCTTCTTGAGCACTTCCGAGGGGTGCTTGACGCGCTTGGTCCAGCTCATGTCGGAGACATGGATGAGGCCGTCGATGCCGTCCTCGACTTCGACGAACGCGCCGAATTCGGTGAGGTTTCTGACCTTGCCCGTGACCTTGGTGCCCACCGGATACTTGCCGTTGAACTGCTCCCACGGATTCGTCTCAGTCTGCTTGAGGCCGAGGGAAATGCGGTGAGCTTCCTGGTCGATGCCCAGAACCTGGCACTCGACTTCCTGAGCGATGGTGAGGAGCTTGCTCGGGTGCTTGAGCTTCTTCGACCACGACATCTCGGAAACGTGGATGAGGCCTTCCACGCCCTGCTCCAGCTCGATGAACGCGCCGTAGTCGGTGAGGGAGACAACCTTGCCCTTGACGCGCGCGCCCACGGGATACTTGAGCGCGACGGTGGTCCAGGGATCGGCCTTGAGCTGCTTGAGGCCAAGCGAGACGCGCTCGGCGTCGCGGTCGAACTTCAGAACGATCACGCGAAGCTCATCGCCCACGTTGACGACTTCCTTGGGATCGTTGATGCGGCCCCAGGACATGTCGGTGATGTGGAGGAGGCCATCGAGACCGCCGAGGTCGACGAACGCACCGTAGTCGGTGATGTTCTTGACCACGCCGGTGAGGATCTTGCCTTCTTCGAGCACTTCCAGAGTCTGCTGCTTCTTGCCCGCGTTCTCCTCTTCAAGGACGGCTTTTCGAGAGAGCACGATGTTGCCGCGCTTCTTGTTGACCTTGATCACGCGCATCCGGATTTCCTGACCCTTGAGAGCGTCGAGGTTGCGGACGGGGCGAATATCGATCTGGGAACCGGGGAGGAATGCGCGGACGCCGATGTCGACGGCGAGGCCGCCCTTGACGCGGTCGAGAACCTTGCCGGTGATGATGCGGCGCTCCTGGTAGGCGCGCTCCACGTCATCCCAGACCTTCATCTTCTCGGCCTTGTCGCGCGAGAGCACGATGTATCCGTCGCGATCCTCGGTGCGCTCGATCAGAACGTCGACCTGGTCGCCGACCTTGACGGTCACCTGGCCGGTCTCGTCCTTGAACTCTTCGGCGGCGATGACGCCTTCCGACTTATAGCCCACGTCGACGACGATCATCATGGGCGTCACGCGCAGCACGATGCCGCGCACCACCTCGCCCTCGGCGAGGTTCTTGAAACTCACGTCGTACATGTCGAGGAGTCGTTCGTACTCCTCAGGATCCATCGGGGTTTGCGCGTAGGGGTTCAGTTCGGCATCGGACATGGAAAGGGTAAAGCCTCTTCTATTCTTAGATTT
>JAYUUU010000001.1:0-7419 GCA_043754395.1 Vicinamibacteria bacterium | reverse complement strand
CTCCAGCTCATCGATCTCGCCACTGAGGAATCGAAGCTCATCGCTTCGAACGTGGGGCGCTCGATTCAGAAGATCCCCGGACGCTCAGCCGCGAGCTTCCTCCACAAAGTCAGCGCCGACGAATGGGTGATCAAGGAGGTCGATGCGAAGGGCGCTGTGAAAGACATCGTCCGAGCCCCCAAGGGACGAGAAGACTACGCGTGGCTCGGGGATGGAACGCTCGTGATTTCCGCGGGCAGCAAAGTTCTCGCCGTCAAGCCCGGCGTCGACGCTGACTGGCGCGAGATCGCCGACTTCGAGGCGCTCGGCCTCAAAGACCTGAGCCGTCTCGCCATCAGCCCGCGGGGCGACCAGATCGCGATCGTGGCCTCGCCGAAGTAGGCTTGGAGAATATGTGGGCGGTCGGACGACTTTCACTTCTGTCAAAGGGGCGTGCCCTCGCGGCTCCTGGCGTCGCCCCTGAGCGCAGGGCCACGGCTGCGCCGAATCCGCAACCAGCGGCCGCCCCGGCTCGTGTCGACACCGAGACGCCGCTCCCGCTGATAGCCCGGCCCGCGGCGCCCGCGGTGGTTCCGTCTGCGTTGCCCGCGCCGGTTCCCACGGTCGAAAAGCGAGCGAACGAGAGAGTCGTGCCCGTGAACGCGGCTGCCGATGTCCCCGCACCCGCGCCGACTCGCGAGCCCGTCTCCGCCCCTGTTCCCGAGCCCCATCGCATCTCGGTTCCGGTTCCCCTTCTCGCTCCTGCTCCCGCACCGGCGTCCAGTTCCGTTCCTACCCCGGTTGCCTCACCTGCTCTCCCTGAGGCCCCGGCGCCCGGCATCCTGCAGCGCATCGTGAATCGCGTGACTCACTTCTTCCGCTCCCTCTTCGGCTAGGAGAACACGGTGCGCTTGGTCTACTCGCTCACACTCCCTTTTGCCATCGCCCTCGCGTCCCAACTGACCGCCGCCCCCGCAGCCAGACCGGTTTCGTGCGACCTCCTCTTCACCGGAGGCCGCGTGGTCGACGGCACCGGAGCGCCATGGTTCCGCGCCGATGTATGTGTCCTGGGCGATCGGATCGCCGCCGTGAGGCCAGCGTTGAACGCGGAGGCCAAACGCAGGATCGACGCTTCAAGGCTCGTGATCGCTCCCGGCTTCATCGACATGATGGGCCAGTCGGAGTACCGGCTCCTCGTGGACGGCCGCGCCGCGAGCAAGATCACGCAAGGCATCACTACCGAGATCACGGGTGAGGGCGGATCCATCGCGCCCCTGAACGCGCGGATGCTGGCCGCGGGTAAGGCCACCTACAAACACTACGGCTATACCCCGAACTTCACGACTCTCGCAGGCTACTTCACGGAACTCGAGAAGCGCGGCTCCGCGGTGAACGTGGGTACGTTCGTAGGCGCAGGGGGCGTGCGCAGTCTGGTGATCGGCGAGGACAACCGCCCCGCGACGCCCGCGGATCTCGAGGCGATGAAGAAGGCGGTGGCGCAGGCCATGGAGGAGGGCGCCCTCGGCCTTTCCACCTCACTCATCTACGTGCCTGACCAGTTCGCCACCACCGAGGAGATCATCGCCCTCGCCAAGGTCGCGGCGGGCTATGGCGGCAGCTACATCACGCATCAGCGCGACGAGGGCGACGACAACGGCGGAGGTCTCGACGCGAGCATGGACGAGGTCTTCCGCATCGCGCGCGAGGCGAAGATCCCGGCGGAGATCTACCACATCAAGGCCTCGGGCAAGCGGAACTGGGGTCGGATGAAGGGCATGCTGAAGCGCATCGAGGATGCGCGCGCACAGGGCCTCGACATCAGCGCCGACCAGTATCCCTGGGCCGCGAGTTCGAACTCTTTGGACGCGAGTCTTCCGGTGTGGGTTCGCGAAGGAGGGGCCGAGAAGATGGTCGCGCGGCTCATGGATCCGGTGCAGCGCGCCACCGCGTGGGCCGACTTCCTCAAGCTCCCCGACAGCGCCGACTGGCCGGCCGGCGCCTCGCGCATCCTCGTCACCAGCGTGCTGAACCCGAAGCTCAAGCAGCACGAAGGGCGAACCATCGAACAGATTGCCGCGGCCGAGAACAAAGATCCGCTCGATACGATCTTCGACCTCGTGATCGCGGATACGGGGAACACCAGCCGCGTATCGTTCTCGATGAGCGAGGACGATGTGCGCGAGGCCCTGCGCCATCCGCTTGTCTCGTTCTGCACCGACTCGGGCGCAAGTGCGGAGGACGGCCTCTTCTCGAAGCAGAAGTCGCACCCCCGGGCCTGGGGCTCCGCCTCGCGAATTCTGGGCTACTACGTCCGTGAGCAGAAGCTCCTGGGCCTCGAAGAGGCGGTTCGGAAGATGACCTCACTTCCGGCCGCGAGGATGCATCTGGCCGATCGGGGCGTCGTGCGTGTCGGCATGGCCGCTGACCTCGTCGCCTTCGACCCCGAAACCGTGGCCGCGAAAGCCACCTACGCCGATCCCCTGCACTACAGCGCGGGCATTCCCTACGTGGCGGTGAACGGACGGCTTGTAATAGACGGCGGCGTCATCACCGCGGCACGCCCCGGCCGCGCGCTTCGCGGGCCGGGCTACTCGAAGTAGCTACTTCGCGCGTTCGAGGAACCGTCCGTCGCGGGTGTCGACGCGGATCTTCTCGCCCGTTTCGATGTAGGACGGCACCATGACCTGGGCGCCGGTTTGCGTGATCGCGGGTTTGAGCTGCGCCTGCGCGGTGGCGCCCTTGATCGCGGGTGCGGTGTCCGTGACCATCAGGTCGACCGCGATGGGCAGGATGAGGGCGATCACCCTCTCCTGAAACAGAGTGGTGCGGATCTCCAGGTTCTCGAGCATGAAGCCGGCCGCGTCGCCCACGCGGTCCTGGTCGAGCGTGAACTGTTCATAGGACGCGAGGTCCATGAACACGAAGTCTTCGCCCTGCTTGTAGAGGAACTGGGCGTTGCGGTAATCGACCTCGGCGCCCTTCTCCATGTCGCCGCCACGCCAGGTCTTCGCCTGGCTCTGGCCGGTGCGGAGGTTTTTGATCTTGGTTTTGATGAGCATCGACGCGCCCCGGGCGGATGGCGTCTGGCTCTGCACTTCGCCCACCTGCCACGGGTCCCCGTCGATTTCGAGGATGTCGCCGCGCTTCAATTCCGATACGTTGACTGGCATAGCCGGCAAGGTTATTCGCTGGACTGGGTTGGGCACAAGGCGGGCGAACCCTTGGGTTTTCCCGAAAATGACGCGCGGGCCGCTACACTCCAGGCCACTTCGCGTATGCCCAAGGTCCTTGTGCTGTTCGCCCACCCCCGGCTCGAAAAGTCGAGGAGCAATCGGATTCTCCTCCGCCACACCCCACGGTCGGAGGACATCACGTTTCGCGACCTGTACGAGCTGTACCCGGATTTCAACGTGAACATCGCGGCCGAGCAGACGGCGCTTTTGGCCCACGACGTCGTGGTGTTTCACCATCCGATGTACTGGTACTCCGCTCCCCCGCTCGTGAAACAGTGGATCGACCTCGTCCTCGCTTTCGGCTGGGCCTACGGTCCGGGCAACGCAGCGCTTAAGGGAAAGACGGCGTTCCACGTCGTCACCACCGGCGGCCCCGAGGCCGCCTATCAACTCGACGGATTCCATGGCTTCACCCTGGCCGAGTTCCTGAGGCCGCTCCAGCGCACTATGACGCTGTGCGGGATGACCTGGCTTCCTCCCTTCGCGGCCCATGGCACGCACCGCAAGACGGACGCCGAACTCGAAGCAGCCGGCTCGCAATACGCCAGGCTGCTCGAAGGCCTCGCGGAGGGCAGGCTCCAGATAGAGGTTTTACAGAAGTTGAAGCTTCTCAACGACGCCGTCCCGGCGGCCGAATAAAGCGATGAGCGATCTCCTCCTCCAGGCTGTCGTCTACCTCACCGCCGCGGTTGTGTGTGTCCCCGTGGCCAAGAAACTCGGCATGGGCTCGGTGCTCGGGTACCTCACCGCCGGAATCGTGATCGGCCCGTTCCTTCTCGGCTTCATCGGCGAGGAAGGCAAGGACATCATGCACTTCGCGGAGTTCGGGGTGGTGATGATGTTGTTCCTGGTTGGCCTCGAACTCGAGCCCGAGGCCTTCTGGCGGATGCGGCGGCGAGTGCTCGGCGTTGGTACGGCGCAGCTGCTCCTCACCGCTCTCGCGTGCGCGGCTTTTGGCATCGCCCTGGGCGTGGCGCCTTCTCCCTCTCTCGCCATCGGCCTCGCTCTCGCCATGTCCTCCACCGCGATTGCCCTCCAGTCGCTCAAGGAAAAAGGGCTCATGGGGACCGCGGCCGGTCAGCAGTCCTTCGCGGTTCTGCTCTTCCAGGACATCGCGGTCATACCCATCCTCGCCCTCCTGCCCCTGCTCGCCATAGCGCCCTCGGTCGGTGATGGGCATGGAGGAAGCGGTTTGTCGCACCAGCCAGGCTGGGTTCAGACCCTCGCGGTCCTCGCCGCGGTGGCGGTGGTGATCGCGGCCGGCCGCTTCGTGGTTGTGCCCGCCTTGCGCGTGGTCGCGAGGACGCGGCTTCGTGAGCTCTTCACCGCCTCAGCGCTTCTGATCGTGGTGGCTACGGCGCTCCTGATGCAGAAGGTGGGCCTGAGCCCGGCGCTTGGAACCTTCCTCGCGGGCGTGGTCCTCGCCACGAGCGAGTTCAAGCACGAACTGGAGAGCGATCTCGATCCTTTCAAGGGCCTCCTGCTCGGCCTCTTCTTCATGGGCGTGGGGGCGTCGATCGATTTCCAGCTGATCGCGTCGCAGCCCGGTCGGATCGCGTTGCTCACCCTCGGCGTGGTCGCGATCAAGCTCGCCGTCTTGATGGCTCTCGGGAAACGAGGCGGTCTATCGCTCGACCAGAATCTCGTTTTTTCCCTCGGCCTTTCGCAGGTCGGCGAATTCGCGTTCGTTCTCTTCGCTTTCATTGCCCAGCTCAACCTGATGGATGGGGCGATGAGCGGCACGCTCATGGCGGTAACGGCACTGAGCATGACCCTCACGCCTCTTCTCGTCCTTCTGCACGAGCGCGTGATTCAACCTCGCCTCGGACCGACCCGCGCGCCCGCGCGGGAGGCCGACGACGTTGAAGAAAAACACCGTGTGATCATCGCGGGCTTCTCGCACTACGGCAGCACGGTCGGCCGCTTTCTTCGGGCGAACGGAGTGGAGGCCACGATTCTCGACAACGATTCCGACCGCGTCGATCTCCTCCGCCGGATGGGCTTCAAGGTCTATTACGGTGACGCCACCCGCGCCGACCTGATGCACTCGGCGGGGGCAGCGGACGCGCACATCCTGATCAGCGCGGTCGATGGCCTCGCGGAGACCCAAGCAGTGGTCGAGACCGCGAAGAAGCACTTCCCTCATCTGAAAGTTCTCGTGCGTGCCCGTCATCGCTTCGACGCCTACGAGCTGATGGACCTCGGCGTCAAGGACATCTACCGCGACCACCTCGACACCAGCATCCGTCTCGGGGTGGATGTCCTCCGCCTTCTCGGACATCGCGCCCACACCGCCTACCGCGCGGGCCAGCACTTCCGGGAGTACGACGAGGCGGGTCTTTCAAAGCTCGCCCCGCTCCGGCACGACATGAAGGACTACATCAGCAATGTGCGCGAACTGATAGCACTTCAAGAACAGCTCCTCGCCTCCGACCGAGTCGGCGACCCGGGCTCGGCCGACCACTCCTGGGATTCCGAAGAACTTCGAGACGTTCTCGGGAAGACTTAGAAACGGACCAGGCCGGCGGACACAAACTTCCTGGTCGGCCAGGAGTCCCCTCCACCCGGGCAGACATTATGCTCACCCTGTGGACTCACCCGAAGAAACCGCCGCCGCCGTTTGGGAGTTTCACCGATATCTCTCCGACCAGGTGGCCCCGCTCATGCTCATCGAGGAATTCGGCATCCTCCTGAGGCGACCGCCGGGCATGCTCGCCGCCGATGCCATCCGATGGATCGGCGAATCCGGGCGCGCGTCAAAGCCCGATGCTCTGGCGGACCAGATCTTCCACTCGGTCCGGAAGATCGCGATGATGGGCGAGTTCGACCTCGTCCCGCGCGCGGCGCTTGGAGGCTTCCTCAACGACTATTGCCAGGAGATTCTCACGAGTTGCCCCGCCGCCGAGCGACCCCGCTTCATCGAGCGGGTGGTCGAATACGGCGCCACCCTCACCGCCCCCGGCGCGGTCCTCGAGCAGGCGCAGCCGGTTCAGATGCGGGGTGCTTCCGCCCACAAGATGGCGGTCTTCCTCGATCAGATCGAAGCGGCCGAACCGGGCGAACACCGCGATGAGGTGGCGTCCGAGTTCATGACCACGGCGGCGCTTGAAGCCTCGACCAGTGAGGAGCTGAACGCGAGCCTCGCTCCCTTGAAAGGCGTCGGCATCGACCCCGCCACCGAGAACGTCCTCCAATCGATCGCCAAGACGCTCCCGGGATGGGGGGCGCTTCAGTCCCTCGAAGACGGAGGCACCGCACCCGCGGGCGAGCGCCTCGGCGCCATGCGTCAGATCGTGGCCCTTGGCGGTAATGATGAAGAGGTCGCCAAGCGGTTCCGCGAAATGGTTCACGCGGCGATCGCTCAATTCAACGACGGCAACGTGGGCCGCTCCCAGTCGATCCTCGTCCTGGCTCAGCAGATGGCCACCGATCAGAGAGTGAAGCCCGCCTATGTGGAAAGCCTCCGCAACGCGTCCGACTACCTCGACATGGAGCGCCTCCGCGCCGCCGCCGAAAAGTCCGAGAGCCTGCCCGCCCTGCGGACACTGATGGCCTTCTTCCACGCGTTGGCCCCCGAGGCGCTGCTCAAGTCTTTGCGCGACGCGGGCGATGAAACCAGGCGGCACGACCTCTCCTCGCTGATCGAGGCCCACGGGGCCGCGGGCCGGGCCCACGTCCTCGATGTGCTCGATGCGCCCGAGACCGCCCAGGATTCCGTTTTCGCCGCGGCCGCGTTGCGCCTTTTGCGCCGCATTCCCCGGCCTGCCGATGCCTCGGCCGAGCGCGATGTGGCGGCAGTCCTGAAACACGCGACCAAGAACACCGATCCCGCGGTGGCGACACAGGCGATCTACTTCCTCGGACAGTCCAAGAGCGAGAGAGACGAACGCGCGCTGCTCGGCCTGCTCCGCACCTACGAGGGACTGCTGGGCCGTCCGGCCGCGATGCCCGCAGGCATTACCGTCGACGACATCTCCGGCCTCCTCGACCGAACCTGCGGCGCTCTCGCCCGCTGCGGTACCGCGCGCGCCCTGCGCACTCTCGTCGACCACGGCCTCAAGGTCGCCCCTGAGCTTGGTGACTGCGCGAAGCGTCTCGGCGAAGGTTCGCACGCGGACTTTTCCCCGCACCCGGAACTTCTCGCCCGAATCATCGCCGGCCTCCGCGCGGAGCTCCCGCGCGCGATGCTCGGCCTTCGCCTGAAGAA